>CAZEYJ010000202.1:0-7820 GCA_964516795.1 uncultured bacterium | reverse complement strand
TATGGGTCCCCCCAAATTCCAACCGATAGGGGGGGTGCCTCCGGTCTGCCGCCCTCCTAATATGAGGATGAACTGCCGAGACTGCATCGGAAGATGCGACAATAGCCTCATCAAGAGCTTCCCCTTTTTTTTCCAAAGCGTACAGTGCTGTAATAATTTTGGTGATGCTAGCCGGATACAAGGGAAGGGCGGCATTTTTTTCATAGAGAACAGCTCCCGTTTCCTCATTAATGAGAATCGCGGCCTTGGCTGAAAGATCGAACTTAAAAGGATTTGCCGCCCAGGATTGATCAGAAAGAACGATAAATGAAGCAAAGAGTAGAAAAGATCTTACGAGAATCCCTTGGAATTTTAGATATAACATATTAACAGTCAACTGTTTAAAAAATGTTCTAGTTGCACTTTTAATCGAATGCCTAGAGTCTGCAACGAAAGTTTTTGGCGTGTTTTAGCACAACTCCGGGAGGGGCGCCTAAATAACTGCAAAAACTTTTGCTGCGGGCCACTAGCACCCAACCTCAAAAATTCCTCAGGGTTGGGTACTAGTTGCATAATAAACGCTCTTGGGGTAATAACCAATCAAATAGCTTAGTGACTGTCTACGAACTGGGTTTCCGTCGGTTTTTCAGTTCTTTTGAGCCAAAAAACCTGGCGAAACCCAAGTTCGTAGACAGTCACTTAAGAAACCTGATCTGACACCGGCTTTGCCTAAATTTACTTTATGCACTTGACAAAGGGTAAAGACAAAGACTAGACTAAACATTGTAGGGGTGCTTTTAAAGGAGGCGGCGAGGACAGATGATTAATCCAATAATTTTGGAAGAGGCCTATCTTGAATTTAGCCAAAATTTGAAAAAATGGATCCCTGATGGGATCATCCATGTCGACCTTCGCCTGCTTCATGAACTAGGCCTGCTCAGCAATTCAGAACTAGAGCAATCAGTTAATGAGGCAAACCTCAGCTTATACTTCCACATTATCGAAACTCCGGACAAAGTGACTTTGTTCAATGATCAATTTGCTATCTGGATTATTCCTGAGCTTATCAATGAGGTCCCTACGACGACGACAATGATCTCCTTGCTTCACGGAAATAAACCGCGGCTCGAAATTGTCTATACAACTAGCGGCGTCTATAACACGCCAAAGTATATCCTTAAGGTCCTCCAGCATTTCCTTAAAGAAGTCCAAGACACTGAGGCTGTGATCTTATCGATCGGAAAAAAGCACTAAAAACCAATCTCTAACAGCCCTGGCTGATCAGTCCGTCCAGGATCTTTTGCGCCAAAGTCCGATAAATGGGGGTCCCAGCATCATCATGGGCTCCTTCTATCGAGTCGAGCTGGCCCAGAGAAAAGTCAATAATCGTTTCTGTCGCTCCCGAAGAATTGGTAAAGGTCAGATCCCGAACAGAATTAGAATCGACATAATCATAATCAGCCCGTGCTTTTACATGAACCGGGCCGATCAACACCTCTTGGGTATAAGCATCAATCAGCTTCACTTCCGCTGTCATGTGACGGCGGTTCTCCGTGGCCACGATGTTTTTACGCCGCTTTCCGGATGAGGGGTTCCGGTCATACCGATATCCGATCCGGTCGTCTCCATCATTGATAATAAGGACTTCTAGAGTGACCATCCCTCCATTCTGCCGATATTCAAAATGGGGGTCTTCTGACAAGACACGAACGAGCTCAGTATTAAGCCGTCCCTCGTTGTCTCCCTTAATGTAAGGAATGCTGATCGTCACCCTCTCCTCTTCAGACTGCTTTTCCTCGAAACGATAACCACAGCCCATGAGCGACAAACATAAAGCTATAGAAAATAAGGTTCTCACTGTGCTTCCAAAATAGGGGTCTCTTCCCGCTGAGGGCCGTCACTCGCTTGAGATGGAGGCTCTGCTTCCACAATTTGACCTGTCGGCTTTAAATCGAGCAAGGTAGGCATTTTTTTCCCTTTATTATCAGGATGGACAGGCCCTTTCTTTTCCATTGCTTCTTGGATCTCGTTCTGAGCGCCTCGGCCATCTGGCTTATAATTCAACTTATAGAGCCGTCGGTTGGCCAACTGGGACACTTTGGTATCCGGATATTTCGCGATAATCCTGGTATAGTAAATATAGGAAGCATGGGGCTTGCCTGTCCGCTCATAAAATCGGCCAATTTCATAAAGGTGGCTGGCATAAACTTCTTTCATTTCCGTCAGCATCCCTTCGGCAACGCCTAATTTTTCTTCCCCGGGGAAATCTTGACGGAATTTTCGAAAATTGATCTCCGCTAAATCTAAGTAGTCTTGATCAGGATATTGATCCTGAGACTGAATTAAATAGACATGCCCGACTCCGATATAGCTTTCTACAGCAAGGGGATGTTTAGGAAAGCGGCGTATCAGCGTTTGATAAGTCTCTACGCTCGATTTATATTCCTCATCCTTGAGCAAAAGCTGAGCTTTGCCAAACAGCGCCTGGGCGGCAAGATCATGGTGGGGCAAAGCTGTAATCACTTCATCATAAATCGCAAGAGCCTCATCCCGGGCCGGCACCCACTTAGGTAAACTTTCCCATCCCAAAAGATGCTTTTTTGAGCCGCCATGGAATTTTTCAGCAATTTTAAATTTATATTGGATCGCCTCTTCAAAAAACTTCGGCGTTGTTTGCTTCTTCAAATAAGCTGTGAGGTTCTGATTAGCCAATTCATAGTTGCGCAGCTGGAAGTAACCAACCCCTAAAAAATAAAAAGCATCTAGGGCAAATGGACTTTCTGGAAAATTTTTGATCACGATTGACGCTTGGCGAATCACAACTTCCCAGTTCTTATCCTGATACGCATCCATTGCCAGGCTGTAATGCTCCTGTACGGAAAGCGTAGCCACATCATTCGCATTCATCAATTTTCCATTGCTTACTGTATAAGCAGCTTGAAGAGGGCTCCCCAAAAAACAAGCGCTTGTTAAGCAAAGTAAAATAAAAGCATTCGTAAGCATCATCAACCTCTTTTTATTTTAAAACTCCCAACGCATCGCCTCTAGAGAAGGAAGAGCGCGGATCTTTTCTTCCAATTCCAACCGCTGCTCTACGCCCCAACCAGAATCGATATGAACCGAACCGACCACCTCTGACTGAGAAATAAAGGACAAATGGACCGGTGTTTTTCCCGAATGAGAGCGGAAAGCTTTTTTCAATAAGAGAATATGGCTCATTCTCAACGTTTCAATATTGAGTTTGATCATCAGTTTAGAAGGGGTTTGCATCTTGGCCTCCTTAGGAGCTGCCGTTTGAGCGCTTTTGGGTTTAGCCTCTTGTCTCTTTTCGCGCAATTCCGCCATCCTCGCCTGATTTTTTGCGCGGTCGAAGGCTTCGTCGCAAGCGCGAATCATATTCTCATCAGCCTTTGTCAGGTCATCAAGCCAACGGCATTGTAACTTGATCTCATCAGCTTCTCTTTCAATTTGCACAACACCATATAGAAGTTGATTTTCAAGAAGCAAGATCCCTTTTTCTTCATACAGATCAGGCCAAATGGGAAGCTCAAATCGATCGATCCCATCACCGATTGTCAAGATAGCAAATTTTCTTTGGCTTTTTGCGGAAATCTTCACCGCGATGCCTTCAATAATAAAGGCTATCCGATTGACCGCTCCATTAGGCATATTTTCCAATTCTTTCAAAGGAACGCAAGAGAGCTTCTGAAGGCTGGAGCGATAATCGTCAAGAGGATGTCCGTTCAAATAAAATCCCAGCAGCTCATATTCCCTTTTAAGAATTTTCTGTTTTGAGACTTTTTCCGCACCTTGCGGAGGTTGATCAAAACTCTCTTCTTTTTGCTCGTCTAAGGCAAACAAGCTCATGATCCCTTTAGCGGCATCCTTCTGTTGCTTGGCTGCTGTATCAAACATTGAATCAACGCTCAGTACAAGCTCGGGACGGCTCCACCCTGTGAAATCAAAACAGCCGGCCTCGATTAAATTCTCAATGACTTTTTTACCGACTTTCCGTGTATCGATCCTACAAATAAAATCATAAAGGCTGCGGAAAGGCCCTGATCGGTCCCTTTCTTCAATGATCGCCTCGACAACTCCTTCACCTACCCCTTTAATCGCCGTCATCGCAAAGCGTATCCCACGGGGAGTCGCGACAAATATCGTTCCAGATTCATTGACATCAGGGGGTAAAATTGCAATGCCCATCGATTGACATTCTCGGATAACTTTGGTCACTTTGGACAAATCATCCCGATCGCATGTCATTAGAGCTGCCATCCATTCTGAAGGATAATTCGCCTTAAAATAAGCAGTCACATAGCTCAAATACCCATATGCCGCAGCATGCGACTTATTAAAGCCGTAGGAAGCAAACTTCTCCACCTTATCAAAAATGCGCATCGATGTTTCTTCATCAATCCCATTTTTTAAAGCTCCGCCCCGGAATTTTTCGCGCTGGCGCGCCATCTCATCGCGATCTTTCTTTCCCATTGCACGCCGAAGGACATCACCCTCGCCTAGCGTATAACCGGCAAGAAGGCTGGCCATTTGCATGACCTGCTCTTGGTAGACCATAATCCCATAGGTCTCAGATAGAATATTTCCCATGAGCGGATGATCGATCTCAATCATTTCCCGGCCATGCTTTCTATTGATAAAAGAAGGGATCATCTCCATCGGCCCTGGCCGATATAAAGCACCTACCGCAATAATCTCCTCGAATTTATCGATATGCAATTGTTTGGCCAAATCCTGCATTCCCGTCGATTCAAGCTGAAAAACACCCATTGTCTTTCCCTGATTCAACAAGTTAAAAGTAGGCTGATCGTCCAAGGGCAAATTCACCCAATCGATCTTCTTTCCATACCTTTGCGAGATTGCATTAACAGCGCACTGAATCGATGTCAGAGTCTTTAGCCCGAGAAAGTCGATCTTAAGCATCCCAACAGCCTCGACTGGCTTCATCGAGAATTGGGTCACCGCCATGTCAGAGTCTTTTGCATTGCATACAGGAATATGCTCAATAATCGGATCCCCGCAAATGATCATCCCTGCCGCATGGATCCCCGTATTGCGGACCGATCCCTCCAACTTCTTAGCTAGCTCGATCAACCTTTCCACTTCCGGATCTGTCTGGCAAAGATTTCTAAACTCAGGATCAATCTCCAGCGCTCTATCCAAAGTCATTGTGGGATCTTCGGGGACGAGTTTGGCAATTTCGTTCACTCTTGCCAAAGGAACGCTTAAAACGCGCCCGACATCCTTGATTGCCATCTTGGCCTTCATTGTGCCAAAAGTGATAATCTGAGCCACCTTCTCTTTACCATACTTCCGTACTGTGTAATCGATGACTTCTGCCCTACGGTCCATGCAGATGTCCACATCTATATCAGGGTAGGAAATCCTTTCTGGATTGATAAAGCGTTCAAAAAAAAGGTTAAATCGCAACGGCTCGATGTCAGTAATTCCGATCAAATAGAGAACAATCGATCCGGCTCCCGATCCTCTTCCTGGACCCATCGGGATGCCGCTGCGCTTTGCCCAGGCTATAAAGTCCCAAACAATGAGCAGATAATCCCCCATTCCTTTGGGCAAAATCACTTGCAGCTCATAATCCAAACGCTCTCTAATGACCTCTAAAGGATCTTTTCCCGGATACTTCTCCTGGACTTTCGCCAGCTTTTCAGGTGTATACCGGGCGGCAATTCCCTCTTCGCATAGCTGTCGCAGGAACTTTTCAGCTTCCTTCTGCCTCTGCTCGGTCGTAAAAGAACCTTCCTCTAAACCGGGAGGAATAAACACAGGATAAAATTTCGATTTAAGATCAAATTCAAACTGACACTGCTCTGCAACAGTAACTGTATTGGCTATAGCCTCCGGACAGTCTGCAAAAAGGTCGCGCATCTGCTCAGGTGATTTAAAATAAAGCTCATGGGTCAACATCACTTCCCGCTTGGGATTTCGAACACGCACTTTCAGATTGCCGTAGGAATCCTTCTCCCAGATCTCGCAGGGCTGCCCCGATTGGACATTCATTAAAATTTCATGAGCTTTCCAATCCTCTCTATCCAAGTACCTCGTATCGTTTGTCGCAACACATTTGATCCCCATCTCCGGGGAAAGTTGCATCAGCCTATCATTGACTTTCTTTTGTCCTGCGACATAATCGATATGTCGTTGATAAAGCCAGCTTTCCTGGTCCATTTCGTCTTCCCGGATCTTCTCATCAGACATTGGATGGCGCAAAAGCTCAAAATAATAATCTTGGCCAAAGAGAGAACGATACCACTCGATCTCAGCGAGCAGATCCTCTTCTTTATCCTGAATAATGAGCTGGGAAAGCATTGAATAGTAAGTCCCCGAAAGGCAGATCAGTCCATCAGCGCACTCTTTTAAAAGCTCTTTATCTATCCGCGGAGTGTAGTAAAACCCTTCGAGATAAGCCAATGATGTCAACTTGCATAAATGTTGATATCCTTGGCGATTCTTAGCGAGCAGAACAATCGGGTATCCAGAATAAAGACCGGGGATCCGTTTTTTCTCATGGCGAGATCCGGGTGCGACATTTAACTCGCAGCCAATAATCGGCTTGATTTTCTTCGCCTTGCAAGCCTTAAAAAAATCAACGGCGCCGAACATGTTCCCTGAATCTGTCAGCGCCAGCGCCGGCATCCCCAACGAAGCAGCTCTTTCCGCCAAAGCTTCCACAGAGGCGCAAGAGTCTAGAATAGAAAACTGTGAATGGTTGTGCAGAGAAATCCAGCTCATAGACCGATTATCGCGTTTGGACCTAAAGTGACCATGTTAACCGATCTAGATATGATTTATCCAGCTATTTCTAGACCGAACATTTCTCGCTGCCGCTAGAAATGCTCAGGTTTGAGCCGTCTTTATCGAATCCTCTGTCGGAGCTGTTTCGACATATTTAGGATGGACTTTAATATTCCATAAAGGAAGCAATAAAAGGACTGCAATTCCCCCGCAGAGGCAAAGGGCGGCGAAAAATCCATACCACCCCCATATCTCTGCAATCTTCGTAATCGGATAACCCGCGACCGCAGCCCCTAAATAAGCAACCCAACCTGTAAAGCCCGTTGCAGTCCCCGCCGCCTTTTTGTGAGAGAGCTCTGCCGCTGCCATTCCAATTAGCATTTGAGGCCCAAAGATCAAAAATCCAATGACAAACATCATCAAATAATCAAGCAGGATCATCCCCTGCGGGATCAAATAGAGTCCCATGACAGCTAAGATGACGCCCGCGCTAAACAAAACATTGACAGGTCCCCGACGACTGTTAAAAATCCGGTCGGACGCCCACCCGGCAGCAAGACTTCCACAAATTCCTCCTGCCTCAAACCAAAGAACGCTCGCATTCGCTTTAATCAAAGAGTAGCCCTTGGTCTTCATCAAAAAAAGAGCTCCAAAATCATTGACCGCTTGACGAATGATATAGATAAAAAAGTAGGAAATGGCCAAGATCCAAATATACTTATTGCCCAGCACATGCTTAAAGAGGATCTCTTTAATAGAAATCTCTTTCTCCTCCTCTCTTTTAGGAGAGAGATAATCATCTTTAAATCGTTCAATCGAAGGCAATCCAAGCGACTGTGGAGTATCGCGCAACCGGTTGATCAAAAACAATCCAACACCGATACAGAGCACCCCGGGAACAAACATCGCATAGCGCCATCCCATATACTGCGCAAAAAAACCAGCCAGCAAGGGAATGAGAGCTCCTCCCACACTATGGGAAGTATTCCAGAAGCCCCACCAAGTCCCTCTTTCTTTCTGGGAATACCAGTGGGTCAAAAGACGGGCGCAAGGAGGCCATCCCCATCCTT
>CAZEYJ010000201.1:0-37345 GCA_964516795.1 uncultured bacterium | reverse complement strand
GGTGGAGAGAATCGAACTCTCGTCCTTAGCAAACTCTCCATTAATGACTACATGCTTATCGCCTCCGGTGTGAGTTAATCCTGCAGGAAGGCGCCACTCATTGGATTAACTTGCTTCTATCGATCTCGAACATCCCTTCTAAGAAACTGCAGAAGGAAGTTCATACCAGGGTTAATGACAATAGTTCTAACGCTCCTGGTCAGGCTTTAGGCTATCGAGCGCGAAAGGCGGTTAAGCCTTAAGCAGCTAACAATTCAATTTCTTGATTGTCGTTTGTTTTTTTATCGGATGATTAAGGAGGCCAACCGACGTCCTCCGCATGCCACTAATGCTTCGCTTCTAAGTCGAAACCAGTACACCCCCGTAAATCATTATATCAGGAAAAGCTATTTTTTGCGATATACCGATAGAAGTAAAGGGAAAAGCAGGCTTTCTTTTGTAATGGATTGATTATCATGGATTTAAGCATTATTACAGTGACGTATCAGTCAAGAGGGTTCATCCCGTATTTGATCGGTTCTGTGATGGCAAGCGGGGTGCTGATCGATTATGAACACTGGATTGTCGACAATGCTTCTGCTGATGGGACTGCGGAATTGGTGCGGGAGCAGTATGGCCATGTGGTGCAGTTGATCGCCAACCGGCGCAATGAGGGGTTTGCGGCGGCCAATCATGCCGCTGTTCAGAGGGCTAAAGGAAGATACCTGCTTTTCTTAAACCCGGATATGGAGCTGATGCCGTTTTCAATGGATAGGGCCGTTGCGTGGATGGACGCCCATCCTGATGTGGGGATTGCAGGGTGTCGATTATTGGATGTCAACGGATCTCCCAATCCTGCGCTTCAGCCGAGGCGATTTCCCGGCAAGGGGTACTTTTTAGGGACGTTTTTAGGGCTGTTCAAATTGTTTCCGGCTCTTGAGAGCTCATTTTTTTACTCCGATTTTAAGAGCGATTGCGAGCAGGAGGTAGACCATGTCCGAGGGGCGTTCATGCTGGTGAGGAGGGAGGTGGTTGAGAAGCTCGGCAGGGCGTTTGACTTAGGGTATTATTTGTTAGTGGAGGACATGGACTTTTGCAGGGAAGTGAAGGCCTTGGGCTACCGCGTGATGTATACGCCAAGCCTTGCTTGCACAGATTATTTTCATCAAAGTTTTCAGCAGCGCTCAGAGTTTTGGAAATTTTTTAAATTGAAGAAAAGTTTACTGAGATACTTGTGGAAGTGGGAGCCTTATTGGTTTTCCTTTGGAATGACCCTCCTTTTTCCCATCTCAATTCTTATTCATATTCATTTGTTGTTCAATAGGTTAGCTTTCAAATGGAGATTAATCCGCGGTTAGGGTATACTGCCTCCAATTATTTATTTTTTTAGGAGGCATTATGGCAAGTCAGGTAGGTCCTAATTTGAATTCTTTGCTTGGGCAATCCAGTTTTACTCCGATGCTTGAGCTTTTTAGAGATGAAGTTGTTCCAGCTTTAACTCGATTGAATCAAGGCGAGGACGTGGAAATGACGATGATCAGCAGTGTGCTTGATTCAAGCTCAGCTGCGAACTTGTGTTTTGCTAGTTTGAAGAATGCTCCTTATTTTCTTACAGAAGCTCCTAGTGTTAGTGACAGTATCAAGGCCCGCTTGCGCTATTTAGAAGTGGGGGTAATGTCCATAGCGAGTTTGGTCCAGAATGTTGTTTTGGCCGTTATTGCGACGATCGCGGCTGCCGTGACGCTCGGACAAATCAAAGCAGTCAATGATTTCTTTAAAAGAGAATGGGTCCACACGGCGTTATCGGCGGTTGCTATACCGGCTGGTTTTGCCGGAGCTATCGCTCCGACGCTTGGCCTTGGAGGAAATTTGCTGATGGGTGCAATGATCCTGCCGATGATAGCCTCTGAGGGTCAAGCTCTGCAAAATAGAAGCCAGCGTGCGGAGGAGGAGCTGTTTACTACGATAAACGATGTGTATCAGCGCAATAGGCCCAGATTTGAGAATGCTCTTCGCGAGCTCGTTGGAAACGATGAGATGATTTTCGCAGCTGTCGTTCGTCCGGCGCTGGACCATATCGATGAGAATTTTCCAAGAGTGCATACAGGTCAAGAGTTTCTGGGAATGATGCGAGGAGCCGTTCAGCGGATCATACAGGCGGTCCAAATTGTCCCGGCAGGAGGCCAGCAGCCGCAGCCGAACCAGACGCCGGAGCAAAGGGAAGCTGCGCTGAGAGCTCAACTGCAGGCAGCACTAGCTAACGTTTAACCCGATTCTTCAGGTTGTTTCGGTATAAAGGGCTGTATATTTCATCGAAGCCAAGGTGTTGAACCTTGGCTTTTTTTATTGGAATTTTGCAAAAGGTATAGAAAGCAACTTGAGTACCTTCAATAGAGCCAAGCCTTCATTTGAGTTTAAATTCAAGATGAGGTCTTTATTACAAGTGAAGAGAAGGGGGTGTTTTTCAGCACAATTGTCCTTAGGTAAGGCAAGTTTAAAGAAGATGGAAAACTGGTGAGGGGGTTGTTAGAGAGGTTGAGCCAATAGAGATAAGAAAGTTGGGAAGAGGGAGAGCTGATTGGGGAAGGGAGGTCTGCGAATTGGTTGTGTCCAAGATTAAGTGCTTGGAGGTAATGGAGTTCACCGATTTCAGGTGGCAGTGTTGTGAGCTGGTTATGTTGAAGGTAAAGATAATTTATACGTCGGAGTTCTCCAATTTCAGAGGGGAGGTTGGCAAGCTCGTTGTCGTTTAGAGAAAGGTGTCTTAGTTGAGTCAGTTTGCCGATTTCAGAGGGGATCTTGGTAAGACGGTTCATGTGAAGATGAAGCTCCGTTAATTGAGTGAGTTTGCCGATTTCAGGCGGGAGGTCTTCGAGTTGGTTACTAAAAAGACGCAGATCGAGTAACTGAGTGAGCTTCCCAATTTCAGAGGGGATGTCTTTTAGTTTGTTCTCCCAAAGGAAGAGCCATTTAAGATTGTTTAGATTGCCGATTTCCGGGGGAAGGGCGGTGAGCTGGTTATTGGTGAGATCAAGATGTTCTAGTTTTTTGAGTTTGCCGATTTTCGAGGGAAGGAAGGTGAGCTGATTGCCTTTAAGATCAAGATGTTCTAGTTTTTTGAGTTTGCCGATTTTTGAGGGAAGGGTGATGAGCTGATTGTCTCTAAGATCAAAATATTTTAGTTTTCTTAGTTTGCCAATTTCCGGAGGAAGGACTGTCAAATTGCTCTGATTTAGGTGTAATTGGGTTATGCGGTTTAGTTTTCTTGTGTTTTTAGGATCCTTGAACCATTGGCGGATTGCTTTGGGGGTGTTTGGAATGGGAGTTCCTTTAAAGTCGATCTCCGGCTGGATCGTTGCCCATAGAATTTCTAGAGATGCATCGATTTGGCGCTGCGCCTCAGCATAGAGATGAGGTTCAAATCCCAAAACGGCGAAGTGCCTTGGAATCGGCGCGCCTTTTTGCCGCAGTTTTTGGGTCAAATGATAGAACCTTGAAAAATATGGAGAATTAGCAGAGTCGGACAAGAGGAATTGGTTGCTTAGAGATTGAAGAGATGGGGTTGTGATCTGATCAGTTAGTTGGCCCCAACAAGGGCCAAGAATGTCGGTGTCGAATAGTCTATGCCAATGACGGCAGACCCTTCGGATGTTGGAAAAATCTTCTTTGCTCTTTGCGTTGTTTGTGGCAAACCTAAAGATGATGGCTAATGTGTCGTCAGAAAGGCAACTGACCGTAGGATGGTCAGATGTTTCCTCTATGACTGAGAGACCTTCTTCTTCCTTCTTTTCAGGGGATGGAATGATTGGAAGCGGTTTTTCTTTTAATGAATAATAATTAATTGCATAGCTCATATTAGTCTCGTTATATTGTTTTTATTTCTTTTGCAGTTATTTTATATTGTATTGTATTTTTTATTCAACGATTTTGTTGTGTGTTTATTGCTGGATTTGATTCTGTTTCTTTTTTTTGTATAATAATTTATTTACTAAGCTCAGATTGTCAAAAAATGTTTTTATTTTTCATGGGATTAAAGAAATTTCTACACATCCGCTCTTTCCTGAAAAAGGGATTTGGAAATAATTTCATTTGAGACTATAAAATGCGTAAAAGGGTGGGATATGCGCATTGGTGTCTTGGGGATCAACCATAAGTCTTCAGAGCTTTCCTTAAGAGAAACTTTGGCTCGGGTCTGCCTTCGCAAGTTTTCTAAGCAGACTCCGATTGTCCAAGAGCTGTGCTGCGTGGTTTTATCGACCTGCAACCGGACTGAAATTTATTTCAGCGCGGAAGGTCTGGCTGAAGCGCACACGGAGATTTTAAGCTGCTTGAGAGAAGAGGTGTTGGAGCCTTTTGAGCACAAGCTGTACACCTATTTCGGGGTCGATTGTTTTTTTCATTTGGCCATGGTGACATCCGGACTTGACAGTGTGATTTTAGGGGAATCGGAAATTCAGAGGCAGGTCAAGCTCGCTTATCAGATGACCGTTCTTTATTATTCTCTTCCAAGCTGCATGCACTTTCTTTTTCAAAAGTGTTTAAAGATCGCTAAGCAGATCCGTTCGGCAAGAGTGGTCCTTCCAAAGGAGGCGACTCTTTCGGGGATGATCTTTCAGGCGGGCCAATGGTTTATCGAGGATTTTAGGAAGCAGAAGGTTTTGTTCATTGGCAATTCTGAGATCAATCGGAGGACGATTGCTTATTTCAAACAGAAAAAGGTCGATTCGATGAGCCTGTGCACTCGATGCGCTATGAGTGCAGAGGAGATGGCTAAAGAATGGGAGCTGCCTGTTTATGATTGGTCTAACTTGGATAGTTGGACCGAGTATGACGTGGTCATTTGCGGCACCACGCATTCTGATTATGTTCTGAAAGCGGAACAGGTCGGATCTGAAACGTTGAGGACCAAGCTGGTCTTTGATCTCAGTGTCCCTAGAACGGTAGATCCTCTGCTTGGAAAAGATCCCCGACTGACGTTGTTCAATGTCGAAGAGCTTGGCAAAATGATCGAGCAAAGACGGCGGAATGATTTAAGCGAGATCGGACGGATGAAAGAGACGGTCTGGCATCTTGTCCAAAGGCAGAATGAGATTTTTCAAACAAAAGAGGGGATTGCAAACTCGCTTTCGCGAAAAAATTCGATGGTTTTTGCCCAGGTTTAAATTGTGCACAAATTGAGAGGCTCGATAGAGGGGCGGTGATTTGCACACAATTTAGGCTTGGGCAAAAAGCGCGGATTTGGCGCGGAACGAAGGGTGAGTAATTTCCTCGAAAAAAAAGGTTCTTGTGTGCGCAGACTATTGATCCAACTTGTCTTCCCCTTTCTTTTTCTGGCAGGTGCAGTTTGTGCAGATGAACTGGTCTCTCCGGCTGCTAGTTTCGAGCCCGATCCGGCTGATTCGGGTGTGATCGTGCTGCCGGCAGGTTCTGTATACCAGGGAGATTATTTTGCTTTTGGCGACAGCGTTGAGATTTCCGGAGAGGTGAACGGCGATGTCTACATCTTGGCCAATCAGATCGTGATCGACGGCAAGGTGAACGGGGATTTGATCGCGGCTGGAGGAAGCATCGATGTTTCAGGGGCCATTGCGCAAAATATCCGGTGTGTTGCCGGGCAGGTGTTGCTCAGCGGGACTGTCGGCAATAATGTCACTGCCGTTGCCGGAAATGTGCAATTGCTGGCTTCAGGCTCGATCGGCAATAATGCTGTGATTACAGCGGGCAATGTCGATCTCTCTTCAAAGATCGGCTCAGATGCGACGATCGTTGCCTCGAATTTGAGGATCTCCTCTTATATTGCGCATAAAATTCAAGCCTATGTCGGGCAATTGAGGATCACCTCGAGGGCCCATATCGTTGGAGGGATTGATTATCGGAGCAGCTCGGTGGCCTGGGTCGACCAGGGGGCAGTGATCGAAGGGCAGGTGACCCATCATCCTTCTTTGGTCCATGAGCTTGTCAAAGGGACGTGGATTCAAAAGCTTTTGGTCGGCAGCAAGGTGGTCGCCCTTTTGATGAACTTCTTGTACACGTTGGTGGTGGGGATCGTCTTGATCAAGATGTTCCCTAAAAATTTGGAAAGCGCATTGCACGTGCTCAAGACCCATCCGTGGAAGGCTTTTTCCTGGGGACTGATGTTGCTGATCCTGTTGCCGCTTGCGTCTTTGATCCTTCTCATGACGATTTTGGGGGTCCCATTTGCTTTGACCTTGATTGCGGCCAACATCATAGGATTTTACACGGCTAAGATCTATTCTATATTCTGGGTTTCCAATTGGGTGTTGGGAAAGTTCAAGTTCCGCATAAGCCGCATGGCGGCCTTGCCCATTGGATTGGTCCTGTATTTCTTCTTGATCTCGATCCCGATTTTGGGTGCGGTCCTTTCCTTTGCCGCGATGTTGTTTGGAATGGGTGCAGGCGTGTTAGCGCAGGCCCGCCAGTTTTCTCGAGAAAGGATGCCGGCATGATCAGTAGAAAGGCCGTTTGTTCTCTTCTTGTTTTTGCCGCAGTTCTTTCGGGATGCGGCACAAATCCTGTGACGGGCGAGAGTGAGCTCCAGCTCGTATCTGAAGAGCAGGAGATCCAAATTGGAGAACAGCAATATCTCTATCTGCAGCAGGCGGAAGGGGGGCCCTTTGTCACTTTTCCCGAAGTCCAGGAGTATGTTGAATCGGTCGGCATGAAGATTGCCGCAGAAAGCGACCGGCCCAATCTCCCTTATGAATTTGTCGTGTTGAACAATTCGGTTCCCAATGCATGGGCTTTGCCGGGAGGCAAGATCGCGATCAACCGGGGGCTGCTCATGGAGTTGGACAGCGAGGCGGAGCTCGCTGCAGTGCTGGCCCATGAGATTGTCCATAGCGCTGCGCGCCATGGGGCGCAGATGATGGAAAAAAGTATCTTGATGGGAGTTGGGATCCTAGGGCTGGAAGGGTTGATGAAAGACCATAAGTATGAGGATGTCGTCGTCGGTTCTGCGGCTGTCGGCGCGGGATTGATCGCTCTTAAGTACAGCCGGCAAGCAGAATTGGAAGCAGACCGGTATGGGATCAAGTACATGTCAAAGGCGGGGTATAATCCCAAAGCGGCTGTGATCCTTCAGGAAACATTCTTGCGCCTTGAAAAAGACCGCAATCCGGAGTGGATGGGAGGGTTGTTTTCGAGCCATCCGCCAAGTCAAGAGAGGCTCGATGCGAACAAGGCGACTGCAGCCCAATATCCGGGCGGTTTTTTCGGCTGGCAAGAGTATGATGAAGCGATGGCGCAATTATTTGCAGCGCAGGGGGCATATGAGGATCTCGACGCCGGCTATCTGGCCCTAAAAGAAAGAAGGGCTTCCAAAGCGCTTTTTTATGCTGAGCATGGGATCAAGATTGCTCCTCGCGAAGCGCATTTATACAATTTAAGGGGCAAAGCCGAGTTGATGCAGCAGGATGAGCGGGCTGCTTTAGCCTCGTTTTCAACAGCGATCGACCTGAACCCTGATTATTTTGATTTCTATTTGCAGCGCGGACTGCTGAAGATGAAAATGGGCAGTTATGCTTCGGCTCGGGCAGATCTGTTGAAAAGCGAAGAGCTGCTCCCTTCTGCAGAAGCTGAGTATGCTTTGGGGAATTTGTGCCTGCAGGATTCAGATCGACAGGGGGCGGTCCTCCATTTTAGAAGAGCTGCCAAGAATCCCTCATCTACAGGGCGGGCTGCCCAGGAGCAGCTGTCGCGGCTGCAGGCAGGAGGAGTTTCAGCCCTTCGCGTCCACGCTCGCATCGTCGCATCCAATGCTGTCCAATTGATCATCGAGAACTCAGGCAGCAGGCCTGTGCGCAGAGTTCATTTGCAAATGTCGTTCTTCGATCCTTTTGGCAGGGAGGTTGGCAGGCATGAGATCACCGTTCGAGAGCAGCTTGATCCCTTCACGCATCTGACGGTGCGCGTTCCTATTTCCGTTCCCCTTTCAGCCCGAGAGGTCAAGGTGTTTGTCATCCGGTCAGAAGTCGGCATGGCCGGGGAATCGGGGGAAGGGGATGATGTCGCGGATGTTTTCCATCCCGGTGGCGAAGAGGACTAGCCTTTCAAATCCAGCTCCAAATCCTGCGTGAGGGACGCTTCCAAACCGGCGCAGCTGTGTGTACCACCAATAATCTTCAGGACGCAGCCCGAATTCAACGATCTTCTTTTCGAGAAGGTCGATCCGCTCTTCCCTTTGGCTTCCACCGATGATCTCGCCGATTTTAGGGACCAGCACATCCATCGCGGCCACCGTTTTTCCGTCTTCATTGCCGCGCATATAGAAGGATTTGATCTTTGCGGGATAGTTGGTCAGAATGACCGGTTTTTTACAGTGCTCTTCTGCAAGGTAGCGTTCATGTTCCGATTGCAGGTCGTTGCCCCAGGCAACGGGAAACTGAAATGATTTACCCGATTTTTCCAGGATCTGAATGGCTTCTGTGTAGGTCAGATGGGCAAACGGAGTCTCGGCAACGAGGCGGAGGCGCTCGATGATCCCTTTTTCAATAAAGGCGTCGAAGAAGGCCATGTCTTCGGCGCAGTGATTGAGGACGTAGTTGATGATGTACTTGAGATAGGCCTCAGCGCATTCCATGTTGCATCGCAAGTCGGCAAATGCCATTTCCGGTTCGATCATCCAGAATTCGGCAAGGTGGCGCGATGTGTTGGAATTTTCAGCGCGGAATGTGGGGCCGAAGGTGTAAATGTCGGAAAGGGCGCACGCAAAAGCTTCTCCGTTGAGCTGTCCCGATACGGTCAGGTAGGCGGGCTTGGAAAAGAAGTCTTGGGAGAAATCGACTGTTCCGTCTGAATGGCGGGGAGGTTTGTTCATGTCGAGCGTCGTCACAAGGAATTGCGCTCCGGCCCCTTCGCAGTCTGAGGCGGTGATAATGGGCGTATGCACATAGAGAAAATCCCTCTCTTGGAAAAAGAGGTGGGTGGCGTGGGCGAGGGCATTGCGGACGCGCGAGACGGCACCTTGGGTATTGGTCCGAGGACGCAGGTGGGCGATCGTCCGTAAAAATTCAAAGGAGTGCCGCTTCTTTTGCAGGGGATAATCTTCTGGGCAGGTGCCAAAAAGGGTGATCTGCTCTGCTTTGAGCTCCCATTTTTGTTTTTGTCCCGGGCTTTCGACAAGCGTCCCTGTCGCGCTGATCGACGCTCCCGTTGCCATTGCTTGCATCAGCTCTTGGTAGTGAGGCAGCGTTTGTTCAGCGATGATCTGCAGGTTGGAAAGGGTCGAGCCGTCGTTGAGCTCGATGAAGGCAAAGTTCTTTTGGTCTCTAACTGTGCGGATCCATCCGCACACAGTGAGTTTCTTCCCGATATCGGAAGGGAGGATGCGTTTAATTTTTGTGTGTTTCATGAACCTATCCTGATCTTTCATAAAGGATTTTTTGCGAATTTGCGCAGCATGGCGATCTCTTTTTTCCACAAGGGAGGGCCTTCCGGCGTCTCTAGGTACTTGGGGATGTCGCGCGTGAGCGGGTGGGCCATCATGATTTTAAAGCAATTGATCCCGATCTCCCCTTCGCCAAGAGGAGCATGCCGGTCCCGTTTGGACCCAAGAGGCTTCATCGAGTCGTTGACGTGGAAGGCGCAGAGGTATTTCAGCCCCACGGCCTTATCGAATTCCTTAAGGGTTTCTTCCCAGGCTTCTTTCGTTCGGATATCGTATCCTGCGGCAAAGATATGGCAGGTGTCGATGCAGACGCCGATCGAGAGTCTTTTGTGGAGCTTATCGATGAGGTAGCCGAGGTGCTCGAACTTCCAGCCGACGGAAGATCCTTGTCCGGCCGTTGTTTCAAGAAGGATGCGGGTCTCCCCTTTTGCGGCGATATCTTCGATATGCTTTAAGCTCTCAACGATGGTGTCCAGGCAATCTTCTTCGCTCGAATCGAGCGCAGCGCCGGGGTGGAAGTTTAAAAAGGAAAGGCCCAGCTTGTGACAACGGAGGAGTTCTTCTTTAAAGGCTTTGCGGCTTTTGCGGAGCCCTTCGGGATCGGGAGAGCCTAAGTTGATCAAATAGCTATCGTGGCTCATGATCTTTTTAATCCCTGTTTCTTTCAGGGCTAAGTGCCAGAGATCGAGCTCTTCTTCCGTGATCGTTCTTCCTTCCCACCGTTTTTGGTTGCTCGTAAAGAGCTGGCAGGTCGTCGCTCCGATATCGAATGCTTCGCGCAGGGCGTTGTGAGCTCCGCCTGAGGCTGAAGTATGAGCGCCGATTAAAAGATCTTCTGGAGGAGTGATTTTATGCATAGGATATCATTTAAAAGCACACATTGTAGGCAACAGATCAGATCTTGACAAGGTGCTTCTTGTAAAAAAAAAGGCAGCCGGTGGGCTGCCTTGTGCTTCGATTTCTTTCCGGTCTTGTCCGTTAGTTGGAGTGGGCCAAGAACTCGCAGATCAGAGGAACGTTGAGTGGAAGTGGGTGTGGGATCTGATCGATAGCTGGGGAAATGAGCAGTTGCGCTGAGCATTTTGGTGCATCGAGGGCGATGTACTCAGGTGTTGCGATCGCTGCGTTTTCAAGGCTGTGCTTGATGATCGGCACTTGCTGCGATTTTGGTTTGATCGAAACGGTCATTCCTGGACGAACAAAGAATGAACGGCGGTCGACTTTTTTCCCGTTGACGAGGATGTGGCCGTGGGAAACGAGCTGCTGCGCAGCGAAGATCGTTGGCGCAAGCTTCATTCGGTAGACCATGTTGTCGAGTCTGCACTCTAAGCGCTCGATGAAGAGAGCTGGAGTGTTCCCTTTTGCTCTAACAGCTTCTTTGTAGTAGCGGACGAGCTGAGAGTGTGGGATAAGGCCGTAGATCGCTTTGAGTTTTTGTTGCTCTTCAAGCTGAAGGCCGTAGTCTGATTTTTTCTTCCGTTTTGCACCGTGCATTCCGGGAGGATTAGGTTTGTGCAAGAGAGGATTGCGCGCACGTCCGAAAATGTTCGCTCCAAATCGTCGAGCAATGCGGTTCTTTGGGCCAGTATATCGAGCCATTGTTTCTCCTAAAGGATGAGACTAATAAAAATTGGTAAAGCATGAATGCTAATACAGCCAGTATTTTTTGTAAATATCTCCCTGTGTCAAAAACAAACTTACCGCGGCAAGGAAGGCGACAGCATTGATTTGCTTGTTGCTCTAGGTTAAAAAATTTCATATTGACAGCATGAAGATATTAAATTAAATTTTTTTATGAAAATATGGACAAGCTATTAGAAAGGGAATACCAGATAGCTTCGATTAGTGGAGCTAAAACATCAGAGTTATTTGCTTTGGATGAGGCATATCGCCGTTATTTAGAGGCTGTGCTTAAAGATGCTCCAAATGATGTTCAAGTTCTGATCCAGCTTGGCGTTCTTTCATGGGAGCCTTTTCACGAAGATGAAAAAGCAATTGAATATCTCGCAAAAGCGATTGCTTTGGACCCTCAAAATGTCGAAGCTCGGTTCTGGCTTGCTACTTGCTATTACCACGACTTTTGTGCTTATGAAAAGGCTAGAACACTTTTGATGGAGGCTTTGAAAATTGATCCCTATAGACCAGAATGTCTTTCTTTACTCGCCTCTATTGTCATAGATACAACCAAGAATATAGGTGAGGCTATTAATCTGTACTTACTGGCTATCGATTATACTCCTAATTGGCCTATCTTGTACCGATCTATTGCTGAATTGTACTTAGAAATTGGAGACCTGAAACAGGCTGAGGTCTACGTTCAAAAAGGCCTTCGATGTCAGCCATTGACAACACCGCCCAAAAATACGATTGAAGAATATTTTGAAAATATCGTTTCCGGAAGATCATGGACTCATCATCAAGAAAAATTTCACAAGTTAATTTCCTCTATCCAGAACATTAAAAAGTAGGCTCCTGGACTGAATTCGACTTTGTAATTTTTTTGAATCGGTTAGGCTGTGCACTGTTCTTCGAGGTCAACTTGATCTTAAGAAGGGCTTTGTCTGCTTTATTGAGAATTTGTCTATGAAAAGCAAGCTTAAAGCATTTGGCTTAGAGATTAAAAAATCGCCCTGCGAGTTGACGTGAGCTTCAGCCCGCCTAACCGAGACGAAGTCCGGGCGGCTGCGAAGACACGAAAAAGGTCCAGAGGACCTTTGTAGTGCAAAGCAGGTGAAGCGACCTTGGTCGCGAACCGGGATGCTGAACGCTGCGAGCAGTCGACGGCCTCAAATCGCAAAGCAAAATCGTAGCGCAGGATAGCCCAAAGGGCGGCGAGCTAGTGTTAGACACAGCTCGTATCCGAGCAAACGATTTGGCGAAGTGAGATGAGGCTCAAGAAGGCTGCGGAGACACGAGAAGGTCCAGTGGACCTTCGCAGTGCGAAGCAGGTGAGAAGACCTTGGTCGCGAACCGGGTGCGGGAAACGCGGGCATGTAGTGCCGTGTTTCCGACATAAGATATATTGGCGCTGATGCAAAGAAATAATTTTGAGCTATTTGTTTTTCTTGCATGGCAAGAAAAGCCCGCTGAACTATTTTCATTGCGGGGATCTGCGGAGGTGAGCTATATTTTTTGAAATTTAACAGAGTTGGGTCGCCCTATGAATCAACAAGAAATGTATTACGTTTTGGCATATTATATTTTTACTCCTATCGAAGATCCGCACGTCGAGGTGGCTAAGCATCAAGAGTTTGTTAATACGCACGACATCACCTGCCGCGTTTATATTTCTGAAGAAGGGATCAATGGGCAGATGAGCGCTTCTCTAGATGCCGCCGAAGCCTATATGCAGTGGTTGAAAAGCGATCCTCGCTTTTCCGAGGTGGTGTTTAAAATTCATACTTATCCTGAGCATGTGTTCCCCCGCGCAACGGTCAAATACCGCCAGCAGATCGTTGCCATGGACGAGAAGGTTGATTTTTCCAAGGTGGGGCAGCATGTCTCTCCGGAAGAGTGGAAGCGGATGCTTCAAAATCGGGATGAGAACACGATCTTGATCGATGTGCGCAATGATTATGAGTGGGAGATCGGCCATTTTGAAGGGGCAGAACTGCCTAAGCTCGATACGTTCCGCAAATTTCCCGATTATGCCCGCCAGTTGAAGCAAGAGAGGGACCCTGCAAAGACGAAGGTGATGATGTACTGCACCGGAGGGATCCGCTGCGAGCTCTACTCGGCCCTGATGAAAAAAGAGGGGTTCGAGCAGGTGTTTCAGCTCGATGGGGGGGTGATCAACTATGGCCTTAAAGAGGGAAGCGAGCTGTGGCAGGGGAAGTTGTTTGTCTTTGACGACCGCCTGGCCGTGTCGATCGATGGCCAGGATGTGGAGCCGATCAGCGCTTGCAGGCATTGCCATAAGCCTTCCGATACTTATCACAATTGCGCCAACATGGACTGCAACGAGCTCTTTTTATGCTGTCCCGAGTGCGCTGAGAAGTTCTTGGGGTGCTGCTCCGTTGAGTGTGAATCGGCGCCGCGGCTTAGGCCTTTTGTCAAGGCTGACAAGCCTAAACCTTTTCGCAGGAAGCATTTGATCTCCGGCTCTTGAGAAGGGAGAGGATTTTGCGCTGTGTATGGGGCAGGACGACGGTCAGCCCCGGTTTGATCCCTGCTTCAGAAAGTTCAAAGGCTTTCATCGTGTTGCAGATCCGTCCGTCGAGGCGGACGCCGATCCCTTTGATATTGACCATGTTTCCCCAGTCGCCGAACATTTTTAGCGTCATTTCACAAGCGGTAATAAGGAAGAGGACCTGTTTTGATGGGTTCTTGTCGACGATCTCAAAAATTTTTTCGCCGATATAATGGATCGTCGGAATGAACAGGGGAATCGTAGCTTGCTGCGGCGCGGCGTGGACCGCCTTGCCGATGAAGCACTGCCTGCAGACGGGATGGTTGGGATCGTGGATGCAATCGGGTGTGAATCGTTGAGAGGGGCATTCATGGGGCTTATGGCAGTAGGAAAAGCCTAAGACAAGAAGGGTGTCTGGACCTGTGAGAAGGTGTTCAAAGTCTTTTAAGCCGCGGCATCCGTAAAAGAAGAAATCGTCGTCTCGGCTGTAGGACTCCTTGCGGAGAGCTGATTTGAGGAAGGCAAGGGTGTAGCGGAGAGGGTGTTTAAAAAAGTATTTTGGAAGGATGTTTTTTTTATCGTGCCTGATGATGTAGTTGAGGCTTTTCCATTTGAGGTGTTTGGCGGTGTCGGCGGTCATTCCCGGCATCTGGGGAAGGCTGGAAAGCTGTTTGAGGGGGTGGGAGCGGGCTGCTTGCTGAGCTTGGGCATCCCAGGCTTTTTCCGCATCTTCCCATTGAGGATAAGCATCCCAGAGTTTAAGCTTGTTTGTCATAGACCAAAACCGGATTTATCATGGTGTCGTATCAGGAGCTAGCATACCATCTCGGAGCTGAAGAGAGAAAGGGAAAACCTTTTTTGGTCGTTCAGATCTGGGCCCAAGGGGCGCTTCTTTCTTCAGGGTTGGCAAAACAGTTTTTGCTCGCAGCTTCCGACCCCCAGGAAAAAGAGGCCCTTCATTGGTTGATCAATGAGGATCTCAAGGTCCAAGGGGAGAGGCCGGCGTTGGCGCAGTTTCATGTCCGCGCGGAGAAGGCTCTTGAGGCAATCAAGCGGTTAAGCTTGACGCGGAAACTTTATTTCAACCGTTCCAAATTGTTCTTTGATCCTTTTTCGACCCTCTCTTTTGACTATGAAGCGCGTCAAGTTGGAGCGGAGCTGGTCGAGCTCAAGGGGAAGTGGAAAAGCGCTAGCGGTAGTGGAGGGCTCGAAGAATGTCAGTGGCTGTTCCTTTCTGAGCCTCCTTTGGTCGTCAAGCATGGGACCCTTTACGCTTTTTCAGGGGAGATCGAGGCAAAATGGTATGCTTTAGTTTATCCCCAACCTTTTCGCGCCGATTTGGCCCAGATGCAGAAATGGCAAGCGGAATGGAAGGATGATCCGGAATGGGCGCCTGCTTGCCGCTGGGTTTCTTCTGAACCGGCGCCTTTGAGCGCTGCAGTTCAACCTCTCCCTTTTTTAGAGTTGACCGATCGGACGGGAGCTTTTGCGAATCTGTGGATGGACTATGGCCCTTTGGGCAAATGCCTTTACCATGACCCAAGGCCAGTCTCTTGGCGTCAGCCTCAAGTGGAAAGGACCTGGGAAAAGGACCTTCTTGAGACTGATTTTATTCCTAAATATGCAGATAAAAGCCGTTATTACTGCCCGCTGGACAAGGTGGCCAAGAGTTTGACGTTTCTTTTGGAGGTCGGCTGGAAAATCTTCGATCACCGGGAGAGGCAGGTGGTGCGCCAGAAAGGAAAATCGATCGAGTTGGGGATGGAGGGCGAGCGCCTCGTTGTTAAGGGGAAGATCAGTTATGAGTCTCATGAGGCAGATCTTGCCCATCTGGTCGGGGCTTTTAACAGACGCGAGCAGTTTTTAATGCTGGATGCTCAAACAGTCGGCCTTATAGACCCTGTCAAGGTGGATGAAGAACTGGGGGGCTTGGCCTCGGCAGAGGTTGTTTCCGGGCAGATCCTCATGAAGAAAAACCAGCTTGGCCTGTTAGGAGGGCTGCTCAACGAGGCATCTGTTGTTCAAGGAACTCCTCTTGCCGATGCGATTTCTCAGCTCAAGGGAGAGGTTTCGATTGTCCCGGTCCTTCCCCTTCCGACTTTTCAGGGGAACCTATTTCCCTATCAGCAGCAGGGGCTTAATTGGCTGTGTTATTTGAAGCGGCTGGGGTTCAGCGGTCTGCTTGCCGATGAGATGGGACTGGGAAAAACTGTCCAGGTTTTGGCATTTTTTTCCCATTTGAAGATGAATAGCCCGACGCTTGTCGTCGCCCCGACCTCTTTGTTGTTCAATTGGAGAAGGGAGATCGAGAAGTTCCTGCCGGGTGTGCCGCTTGATGTGCATCATGGGCCAGAGAGGCTGCAAAGCCAAGAGCATCTCAGGTCTTGCGGGATCATTCTGACCTCCTACGCGCTGCTCCGGCAAGACCAAGAGCTGTTTCAATCGGTCGAGTATGAGGCGGTGGTTTTAGACGAGGGGCAGTCGATTAAAAATCCTGATAGCCAGATTGCTCAAGCGGTGTTTGGGCTCCGCTCCGAGATGAGGCTTGTCCTATCAGGGACCCCGATCGAAAACCGCTGGGAAGATCTCTGGTCCCTTTTTCATTTTCTCATGCCAGATCTATTAGGAGAAAGAGGGGAGTTTACCGCAAAGATGGCCGCTGCGGCTTCCGATTCCCGCTATTTGCAGCAGACTAAAAGGAAGACATGTCCTTTTCTGCTCCGGAGAAAAAAGCGGGATGTGGCGATCGACTTGCCGGAAAGGGTGACCCAAGAGATCTGGGTAGAGATGGAAGAAAGGCAAAGAAGCCTTTATGAAGATTGGGTCAGGAAAAACCAGATGGGCGTGCTGAAAAAGATCGATCTGGAAGGGGCTTCTTCAGCTCGAATGGAGATTCTGGAGGCGATTTTGCGATTGAGGCAGATTTGTTCCCATCCTTGGCTTGTCGGAGAGGCGCTGGATGAAGATCCCTTGGCAATCAGCGGAAAGCTGCAGAGGCTCATCGCCGATATTGAAGAGGTGGCGGCAGAGGGAAAAAAGGTCCTTGTCTATAGCCAGTTCACTCAAATGCTCCATCTGATCCAAAGGGAGATTGTAGCCCGCTCGTTGAAACATGTCTATTTGGACGGATCGACAAAGGACAGGGAATCGATCGTCCGGCAGTTCCAGGAAGACCCTGAGACCCAAGTTTTTTTGATCAGCTTAAAAGCTGGCGGCGTGGGATTGAACCTCACCGCTGCGGACTATGTGTTTCTTTATGATCCTTGGTGGAATGAGGCTGCTGAGGACCAGGCGATCGACCGGGCTCACCGGGTCGGAAGGGCGGACCGCGTCATCGCGCGCCGGTATATCACAGCTTTCAGCATCGAAGAAAAGCTGATGCGCCTCAAAGAGCACAAGCGTTCTTTGGCCCAAGGGATCCTCGATATGGAGGCAGATATGCCTTCCTTGACTATCGAGGACCTAAAGGACCTTCTCTAGAAGGAACTGCAAAAACTCGGGTTTGTGAAAAAAAACGGTGGTTTTTGCCCGAGTGTTGCCACTTCATCTTTAAGCTTGATCTTCTCTTTTGTCCTCTTCAATCAGCTCTTTAGCGGCAAATTTGAGGGTTTTTAGCCCCTCCTCAAATCCGACTTCTCTCAATAATTGATCTAAGTAGCGGATCTCCGTCAGAAGCTGGTCGTTCATTGACTCAAGTTCTGAGACCCTTTTTTGAAGCTCTTCTTTGGTCATTTGATTTCTCCTCTTTTTCAGCATTAACAATAGATGCCAAAAGCGTGCCAAGGCGCGGAGAAAATTGCAAAACTCCGACTTCCCGCTTTTTTTTTGAAAGCGAATTTAGCAATTCCTTCCAGGGAAAATCTTTTTGAAGAACGGCAATGGCCTTTTCTTGCTAAAAACGGTCAAAGGGGTACAATGGGGCAAAATGATCAAGTAGGTTTTGCAATGAGGTCTGTCTTCTTAAAGGGATGCTTGGTTTTTCCTCTGTTATTAGCTGGCTGCGGCAGTCAGCAGGACGAGGAGGAGGTCGATTACGACCATATGGTGAACAATGAGGAAGAGGTGGAATGGACCTCAGGTCCAGATCCCGATAGAAAACATCTTGCCGGCGATGTCTATCCTGAACCCCAAGAGATCATCGTCGAGGAAGGAGTCGATGCCCCTTCCAGGCTCGACGTCTCGATGATCCGTTAAAGCGGCGCACTGGCTTCGAAGGCGAGGAGGTCGCGTTTGATGCGGAAGTCGAGGGAAAATCCGCCCGGCGATCCATCTCCTGCGATGACCCGATGGCAAGGGATTAGGAGGGGAAGAGGATTGTTGCCGCAGGCGTTGCCAACGGCCCTGGAGGCTTTTTCATTGCCAATGCGTTTGGCGATTTCTTTATAGCTCGCCACTTCGCCAAAAGGGATTAAACAAAGGGAAGAAAGGACCTCTTTGCGGAAAGAAGAAAGATGCCCTATGTCTAGGTGTTGGATTGGAAAAGCGTTGATTTTTTTCTTTCGGCTGAATTGATGGAGCCAGTTGAGGAGGATTTCTGCTGTTTGGAGGCTTAAAGGATCGGCTTCAATCAGAGCTTCAAAGAAGGGGTAGTGTTCAATAGAGGTCTTGACGACTTTTTCATTTTCAAGGGAACAGGCGATGCGGATCGGAGGGCCTTTTTTTTCTACGAAATGGGTAGAGTTCATCTTCTATTTCCCCATAGAGAAGTTTAAATCTGGATTCTATTTCAGGGGACGTTTTCAGAATTAGCTTCTGTCAGTTTTCGGGTTCTTTTGAGCGAGTTCTCGCTTCTTTTTCTGAGGGTAATATGCGGAAGTTGATATTGCCTTCAGAAAAGGAAACGAAAATTCGCTCAAAAGAACCGAGAAATCGACTGAACCTGAGTTCGTCAACAGCCTTTTATCTGCGCGGACCTTTTGCGTCAGGGGAAATTTGTGCAATCATCTGGTCAAGGCGGTTGAGATCATCAAATTTCCTTTGATTGACTTCTTCCCCTGCATAGAACCAGCGCTGCTGGGCTTTCCCATCGATATAGGCGATCGCAGAGCCGTGCCGGAGATTGTTTTCCCAGGAGACTTCTTCTGTGAGAATATCGCCATCGACATAGTGCCTTTCGATCCCATTCTTCTGTCCGTTGAGATAGGAAACCTCGAGATATTTGTTCCCGTTATTGAAGTAGGTAGAGACGCCGTGCAATTTGCCTTGGACATATTCTTCAATGGCGACAGGTTCGCCGCTAGGGGCAAAGGATCGCTTTTCCCCTTGTAGAAGTCCTTGCTGAAAGAAGGCGATTGATTGAGGGGCGCCGTTGGGGTGGAAGGTCTCTCGCCTTGTTGTAAAGCCTTGCTCGATTTGCTCTTTAGCAAGGAGCTGGCCGCTTGCGTTGCGTTGGATACGGACGCCATGTCCTTTTTCAACGCGCGATTCGATCTCATTGTCAGAAGTGAAATATTGTCCTTCGAGCAACTCATTTCCAACAAACTCTTCTATCAATAGCGGAGAGCCTTCATTATACCACATAGTGACTGCATGGCGGGAAGGGGATAGCTGGACCCGCTCTTGCACCGGCATGCCCATGGGGTTATAGTGGATCTCTTTGACTTTTGCCCCTTGGTTGTACAGATAGAAATGTTCGACGGTCTGGCTATGGGGGAATGTATAGGTCGTCGGACCGTGGAGCTTTCCAGCTTCGTAGGTCGCTGTGACCGTGATCCCGTTGCGCATATTGGTGATGACTTGGCCGGGATAGTCCCTCTCGTCCCATTCCGCTTTTGACACAGCGTAACCGTATTTATGAATGTAACGCTGAGAGATCACTTCATCATTTGGACGATCATGATTACATCCGCCGACCAACAGGCCTGCCATCATTAGGAGAGAATAAGCTTTATTCTTCATCGTTCAACCTCACACAAAATTAAACTTTAAGTTGTTGCGCAGCAGCCTCTGTCAGGCGCTCGTGTTCTTTTTCGACGGTCTCAAAGGCAATCGTCTTTTTTTGATCGCGATAAAGGAACCGGAATGTAACATTCTTCTTATCTTGGCCGATTTGCTCGCTTTTGTAAAGATCTAAAAGATAGACTTTCTCAAGAAGGGGCGATCGGATTTTTTCGATGATGCTAAGCAGTTTTGCAATTGGGGCTTCGTCGGGAACCGTCACAGTCCAGTCTCGTTCAGAGCCGGGAAATGGATTGATCGCCGCTTCTTGGCTTTGCTTAGGCATCAGTTGCAGCACATCATGCAGGTTGATCTCGGCAAAATAGACTTTTTGCCCGATGTCAAGTTTCTGGATGTGATTTGGATGGACCTCTCCAAGAACCCCGATTGTTTGATGGCCGGCTTTGATGCTTGCCTGACGGCCGGGATGGAAGCTGTGCAGATGGGAGGGGGGGAATTCAACTGTCCCGATATGGAAGCCCATCAGGAAGTTTTCGATGATGCCTTTGAGATCGAAAAAATCGACTTCGCGGGGCTTAGGGTCCCAGTGGTACGGGGAGGCTCTACCTGTCAAGATGACCGCCGCCGTTGAAAATTCCTTGAACGCATCTCCTTCTTTGAAATGGATCCTCCCGATCTCAAAAAGGGAAAGATGGTCGTTGGAATGATCTCGATTGTATTTCACAACATGAAGGAGTCCGGGAAGCAATGATGTCCTCAGGACAGATTGGTCGATCGAGCTTGGGGAGAGGACGGAGATCAGGGATTGTTTGGACAAGGCATTTTCCATCCCCATTTCGGCTTGTTCGGGGCTGATCAGGTCGCAAGTGACGCATTCCTGAAGCCCTTCTGCAATGAGCCGTTCCCGCGCTCTTTTTTCCATCATGTACATAGGGGCCGGCAAAATTGTCGAGGCGGTATGGCGCGGCGGGCATCTCGGAATGTTATTGTATCCGTAAATGCGTGCGATCTCCTCGATCAGATCGATCTCGCGAGTGATGTCATTGCGGAATGTGGGAACGGCGAGGGTGAAGCTTTGAGCCTCTTCTGAGACGATCGCGAACCCTAGCCTTTTGAAGATCTCTTCAATTTCGCTTAAGCTTAGCTGGGTGCCGAGGATCTGGTTTGCCCGATTGACCCTGCAAGTGATTTTTTTCGGCTCGAACTCATGGGCCTTATCGTCGATGATCCCTTTGGCTACTGTTCCTCCTGCCAGTTGCTGCACGAGGAAGGCGGCGCGGTTTAGAGCGGCCACTGTGGCATTGGGATCGATCCCTTTTTCAAATCGCTGAGAGGAATCGGTCCGCAGGCCAAGGAGTTTGGAGGTTTTTCTAATCGACTGGGGAGTAAAGACCGCAGCCTCGATGAGGATCGAGCGAGTCTGTTCCGTCACGGCAGAGCTGCTTCCTCCCATGATCCCCGCAAAGGCAAGCGGTTTGGACGGGTCGCAAATGAGCAGCGACTCAGGAGGGATTTCCCGTGTGACCTGATCGAGGGTTTCAAGCGAGGAGAATTGAGTTTGCGATGTGATGATCAAATGGTTTTGGTCGATCTTGTCGGCGTCGAAGAGATGCAATGGCTGACCAAGTTCCAACATGACATAGTTGCCGATGTCGACGATGGTGTTGATGCTGCGCACTCCGGCCGATTCGAGCCGGTTTTTCAACCATTCGGGAGAAGGTCCGACCTGAATGTCATGGATGAGTCGGCAGCTATAGCGGAGGCATTGCCGTTTATCGACCAGGGAAACGCGCACGGTTTGTTCTATGGGATTGCCTGTTTCTTGTACGCAGGAATCAGGCTGTTTGAGCGGAAGGTTGAGGATGGCTGATAATTCCCGGGCAATGCCGTAGATGCTCATGCAGTGGCCCAAGTTAGGCGTCAAGGAGATTTCGAAAATCGTGTCAGAGTAGAAGGAGTTGAGGGGCTGTCCCGTTTCCCACGTTTGAGGAAGGTCTAAGATCCCATCATTTTTGTCCTGTAGCCCAAGCTCCGGGCCGGAGCATAGCATCCCGAATGAGTCGATATCGCGCAGCTTGCAGTGTTTGATTTTAAATTCTTTTCCCGAGTCGTCTTTTAAGACGGCCCCTATTTTGGCAAAGGCGGTTTTCATTCCGGCTCGGCATTTAGGATCGCCGCAGACGACCTGAAAAGATTCGACGCCGTCGGAAACGGTTGCAACTTGGAGCCTGTCTGCATTCGGATGGGGGGCGACAGCAGTGACCGATCCGACGACAACTCCTGAAAAATTAAGCGCGGTTGTCTCGATTCCTTCGACCTCCAGGCCGGCCAATGTAAGCGCTTCAGCTACTTGTTGAGGCGTAAGGTCGATTTTTAAAAAATCTTTTAACCAAGATAAGGGAACTTTCATGGTGATAAATCTCTGGAAAAATTTAGGATTAGAAGATACGCTGAGGATATCAAATTCCTCATATCCTAGAAAAGAAAATTATGAGCTCCCAATCATCGGAAAAACCTTGGATTCAGCGGACAAAGTGGCTGACACAGGCCCTCATTATCAGCGGAACCCTGAACGTCGGCTTATTAGCGACGTTTATCTACTTTGTTCTTCAAGAGAAGCAGCAGTCGCTCTCCATTGAATTAAAGCCTGTGGTCAAGGAGCAGGGAGCATCGCATGGGTCTAACGAACAGCTTTTGCGTTCCTACTCTTTGCTTCCTTACCAGGAACTTCTTTTGCGGCTGGAAAACAAGGAGCTTGCAGAGGAGGGGCTTACGAAAAGAGATTTGGCCCTAGCTTGCTTAGTTGCTTTCCACCATTTCAATTTGGAAAAAGCTTTAGGGGGGATCAATTTGCAAAAGCGGCTCATTTCGCTCAGCCATCCCGACGGCTCAGAGAGCATTGATGTGGGGGTTTATCCCGGCCTTGCCGATTTCCAGTTTCAAGCTATTGTTCAGTATGCCCGCACGGAAAAGTGGCCGTTGACCAGCCAGGGACTTTTTTACGAGATTAAGCGCTCAGCGCTCCCATATGATCTGAATTTATTAGAGGCTTTTTATCTCTCTTCTGAGTTTCACGCGGCACAGACCCTGTTTGCCAAATCGGGCCAGCCTTTACCTTTTGAAAAATTGGTCGATCTCCTATGCCAAGGAGAATGGAAGAGCCTTGCCGAGTTGGCCGCTTCTCAGAGGCAGGCGCTCGATCTCTCTCCTGAGCGCAGAAGGGATTTTTTGCTCCAGTATTTGAACAATCACTCGTCTCTTGCCGCAGAACTGCTGTTGAAAACAGACCTTGAATTTGCGGTAAAAAATCTTGGCGACGATCAGATCCTTGTGATGTTTGATCTCGTCCACGAAGCAACGCCGGAGCTTGAGCTTCTGGCAAAAGAGCTTCTCACATCGCCTAGGACCGATGCAGTCTGGAAAAAAGCTGCAAGCCTTTTGTATAGCTTTTCGGGAGAGGCTCTTCCGGAACCCTATGATCATGCTCAAGCGCTGGCCCGCTTTGTTCCTCAGGCCGTTCAGCCTCAAGTGCAGCCTAAACCTGTTTTGGCCCAGTCTCCGCCTCTGCTGAAAAAAGAGGCGGCTCCCGAGCCCAAAAAGAAGGTCCACATCGTTCAAGCAGGCGAGAGTCTTTGGAAGATCGCCAGAAAATACCAAGTCTCGATCGAAGAGATCATGAAGACCAACCGTCTTGAGTCGGAACGGCTCAGGGTTGGAAAGCAGTTGGAAATCCCCGAAAAAAAATAAAAGACAGCCGACGGATCTTGCAGCACCTCTATCTCGCAATGCGTCTAGAAAGGGTAGGGGCAAGTTGGGTTTTTAGAGCCTGTCGTCAATTAAAGTTCTTGTCAATTTTGGGGTTCTTTTGAGCCGATTTTTCTCTCTTCGGAAAAAACTGCTTGTCAAAAAAATATTAACAAATATACAAAGAATTCTTTGCAAATCCCTAACAATTGTTGGGGCAGATAAACAAGGAAGGTGTTTTATGAAAACGTTAACGTGTCGTTTTTTTGCTCTGCTGTTTTTAGTTTGCTTGAGTTGGGCCGCAGCTTATGCGGGATGCCCCAAATGTCCGAAACCGACTAAGTTTATCGAGTGTGACAAAACGTACATAGACCCGGAGCAAATAGAGATCAATGAGAACCAAATTCAGGTCAATTGTGAAGGCAAGGTCTATTTGACTTCAGCAATTTATACGGATGAGCGGGGGGTCTACTTCAAAGATTTTCGGCAAGGGGGCTGTCCCGATGGTTTTTGGGAGTGCAGCGTCTGTCACGACTGCAATGAAAATTATTATATCTGGTGCCGGACCTGTTATAACTAATTTATACCGATGCTTATACCGAACGTGTTTCAAAAATTGGTTTTGGGCAACGCGAAAGTTCTCGCGGTTAAAATTTTTCAGAGGGGGCTGTATTGCATTAATACAGCTCCCTCTGAAAAATTTTAACCCCGAGGCTTTGGCGCAGCCGAAAATCCAATTTTTGAGACACGTTCGGTTTATTCTCGCTGTTCTCTTTTCTGCAAGCGGATGGCGGGAGCGGTCTAAAAAGCTGTCCTAAAGATCCGATTTTGAGCCGAATCTGTGGTTTTTTTTGCAAAGCGGGTTTTAGGGCAGTTTCTAAAATTAGATCAGATGGAAGAGGTCGCGAAGCAGGGCTAGGGTCACTTCGATCAAGATCAGCAGGATGATGGTCAGCTCGAGGCGGGAAGAGTGTTGATGGTTGAGCTCGCTGGAAAGGATTTCAAAGAGCTCGTGGACGACATTAAGCCGCTTGTTCAAGATCTCAGCACGTTTGCTGACATCAAGATAGTGGGCGGTGCGCCGGTAGAAGGATTCGAGCTCCGGATAGTCCCAGAAGAATTCCGGCGTATCGAGGATATCGCTATGGAGGTTGATGAAGTTGCGCTCGATGAAGATCTCTCCCATTTTGCGCGAGATCTCTTTGCGTGAAAGAGGGATTTTGCCGCGCTTGGCAAGCTCGATGGGCAGTTGTTTGGTGTGGTCGATCGTTTTTTGAATGATCTCTTCAAAGGTTGTGAGTTTGACAGATTGGGCGAGGCCGTGGGAAATTGCCAGCTTGGTCAAACTGCTTTTGTTTTGGAGGACAATTTCATCCTCTTCAATTTTCATCTCATCGCCATAGGCAAATGTGAACTCGTCGAGTTCTGCTTTGCCTAGGGGTTCTTTTTCAAATTCCTTTAAGCTGCTGATCAGGTCTTTCTCATCTTCTTCTGAAAACCCCCAACAGACGACCGATCCGTAGGAGAAATAGAAGATATCGCCTTTAAAATGCTTGTCTTCTTTGAGTTGAATATGGACAACATCGCGGAAAAGCTGGGTCGATCCCATTCTTTGCGAGTATTGGAATAGGCGTGGAATATCATAGGAAGCTGCAGTGCAGTAACAGGTACAACGCATGAGCCTTCTTATATCTGATTTCTTCTTATTCTGCAACTTGTCAGAGTTGCGTTCTGAATTGTTATTTTTGACAATTGATTTTTTTAGAGATTTCTTGCTTGAACAGATTTATTCGATCGAGTAGGATTTTCTTTCTTTTTCAACTCTGGTATCCATTACCGGAGCACCCTGTGCGAGAGTGGCGGAATTGGTAGACGCGCTACTTTGAGGTGGTAGTGAGGTTTTCCTCTTGGGGGTTCGAGTCCCCCCTTTCGCATTCTTTATCCAATAGCTTTCCAAGTTCCTTAGCCAGCGAGAAAATTGAAACGATCCGATAGAAATTTCTATGCTGGTAGCATGATTCGTTTAAGTCGGTTTGGTTGTTCGGAAGAAAAGGGAACCGCCGATTTTTTAAGAATTTCTCATACTGCTCGGCTGGGAGGTTTTTCAAAAACAGCAGGGCATTTTCGTTCGAGATTTCTTCTGAAAGATGCTTGAAAACATCGCAATCAGCCAGGTTAGCCGCTTGGCTGAAGTCGTAAGAGACAAATTGGAACATTCTTGAGAACACAGCGGAAAATGAGACGGGATCCAGGTTTCTACAGCGATAAATCCCTTCGCCGATCTGGATAAAGAGCCGTTTTGCCTCTTCTGTCAGACCATCGTCATGTTCTCTTTGAGCGTTTTGCTTTGAGGCAAGGAGGGGTTTTGCCTGGCGCAGAGAAAGCTGATCTGTCTTTTCAAGTTTTTGATAATCTTCTCTCCAAGCAGAGATCGGTTCAGCAATGGATTGAAGTAATTGATCTGTTTCAGGGGGCTTGTTATCTGAGAGGGGATTGGGAGCGTGAGGCTGAGGCTTGCTTGCTTGGGAGGGTTCGTCAAGGCTGTTCAAAATCGCTTGATAAGGGATGAAATCAAAAAGGAGGGGATCTGTTTCTTCGATCAGCGTGAAGATCTCTTGCGCTCGATCCGGCATTTGAAGAGCTGTTTGAACAATCGCTAGGTAAAATTGTTTTAACATGCGGGGATTGTTCATTTCGGCTGCTTCTGAAGAATCTTTTCGATTGGTCTTTGTTTCTTCGATAAATTTTAGGACAAAATGTTTGTGGGCGATGATGAACTCTCGGACTTTTTTATCCAGTTCTGCATCTGGAAAAATGCCAGGGCCATTCTGAAGCGTGTTGCGCAGATCTTTCCATCGGTTGATGTACATCCGTTTAAAGGGCTCAAGCCGGAGCATGGAACCGGGCGCATGGCCGAACAGTTGATCGAGGTTTCTTGCTTTTCGGTAGAATAGGTCGTTTTCTAAAAAGCTCTTCATCGGTGAGTTGGCATCGTAATACTGTCCGCATTTCGAGAAAAATCGGCTTCTTGCGCCGGGCAGCTGCGCTTGCTTCTCTAAATAGAAAGAAGCGAAATTCAGCGTTAAATTTTGGATGGAGTGTGAGCTCATAATTCAAATTAGTTTAAAATTTGGATGATTATGCTTTATTCTCCATATTATATGGAAGGGGTTTTGATTCGAGGTGTTTATTGGTGGATTAATATGTTTTCTTAAGTGGTTGTTTTTTAATTAATTGCGTTTTGTTTTATTTTTAATTAAAATTTACTGTATTTAATATTGGTTTTTTGATAGAATTGTTTTAGGTAAAACGTTTATTTAATAAAAAAACAGGTTAATTATGGTTGCGGCTACTGGTATAGAAAGTGGTTACACTCATTTGTCTGTGATAGCTCTTCAGCAGCTTGGTACGGCGGCAGATGGGGAAACTTCCTTGATCTTTAATTGTGATGAGAAGAGCTGTCCTAAGGAAGAAGCTCAATTGTCCGGTAACAATACATTTCGTCCGTTGTATGAAAAAGTTTTATTGAGTCCTTTAAATCAAATTCCGAAAGGTCAAGAGTGGCGTCGCAAGGCTGGGGTTGCATGTGAAACCTGGCGACGTGATGAGACGGAGCTTGTTCGGATGGCAAGGATGATCGATATCCGTTACAGCGCTAACCGGTCAGTGAGCAAAGAGTTGGGTGTAGGGGGTCGGCTCATAGCGCAGGAAATTGAAGCAGTAGTTGGAGAGTTGGTTCAAGCGGAGAAGCTATTTCATGTCCGAGTAAATGGGGGAAAGGCTCTAACCGATACGATGAGTCGATCGCTTGAAGAAACGGGCAGATGTGTAGTGCGTTTTTACAATGAAAATAGGGATAGCATACACGGTTTCGCGTCTAGTGATTATTCAGGAGAATTTAGAAATCAGTTTGCTGAGCTAATGGAAGCTAATGAAGAAGCGGCTACTTTAATTGGCTTTTTCATTCATGTTGCAAGACCCTTCTTTCTCAAGGTTAGGAGCGTGGAAGCTCATCAATCTCAGGTTAGTAAAGAGAGGGTGCGGGAGTTGAAGCCATTGGTAGACCTTGAGACTCCTGATGTTATATTTGATGTTCAATTTGAAGCCAATTCTAAGCATCCTCAAAGTTCCCGTGATTCTCAGAGCCAGCCCGGAACAAGGGTCAGAAGAAGGATCGAGGGTTTCGGTAGCGGGGCTAATAAGGGTTTCGGTAGCGGGGCTAATGAAGGATCTAGCCGAATGACTATAGGGCCCAGCCGGATGACGCGGCGGACTATGAAGATTGGCGCTAGTAGGATCGGCCAAGGAGCCGGCAAGAGTTCTTCCAAAGCAGATAAGGCGTCTGGACAAAATCCGATGTTTTTTGAGGAGAAAGCAAAAGAAAAAAAAGAAGAGATTATTTCGATAGACGATTTTGTCATGATGCCTGAGCCGCCTGAGATCGACATCGGAGCATTTAGAGATGATATGAACGCGATTCTTGACGAGTTAGAATAAGCTGTTTGAATCGGGTGTGGTTTTTATCTTTTTTTGATGGAGCCACACCCTGTCTTTTCCTAGCATGAGCTGGTTTCCAAATATTTCATCGACGGCCCTTTTAACCCCATCAAAAATGGGGATCGAGGGGTCGTAGTCATGTCCTGCGAGAATGCCCCCTGTTTTGACTTTGGGCAGCCAACAGAGGATGTCTTCTTTGACCTGGGTATATTCGTGATTTCCATCAATAAAGACGAGATCGAAGTCGTTTGGCGCAGAGGCGGCAGCTTCGCGCGAGCTCATCCGCAGCAGGATGGTCGCCGGGTCGTTTTTGAACTCTTCTTGGACCATTTCATAGGCTTTTTCATAATGTTTTGTCTTGCGGGAGATGGGCGAGCCGCTGTGGAGATAGTCTGAAGAAACGCTCCAGGGGTCGATCAGATAGAGTCTGGCTTCGGGAAAGAGGTGGCGCAGCAGGCGGGAGGTCTCTCCTTTATTGACCCCGATCTCTGCGATCTTGCCGACTTCCACGTTCAGGGCCCAGCAGATGAAGCGCAGATAGGGGCCTCGATGATTGATGGCGCTGAGTTTGAAAGCTTCTTTCCAATGCATATTTTTTAATGGTGGTGAATTTAACAATAAGCTCTAAGAAAGCAGGTGTTGATCAAGTCAGGGAGTCGGGGCGGCAAGGAAATGGAATGAAGGGTTGAGAACTGCGGGGCGTTTTCTAGTAGGCTGAGGACCTCCCATTCTTCAGGGGTAAAGCGGAGAGCGTCGGGAGTTTCATGCGCTGCGCAGACAGTTTCCCCGTGCAGGAGAAAATAAGCGGGGTTTGCAGAGCAGTGGGCGCATTGAGCGCTAAGGGCGATAAGTCCTTCGTGTTTGAGGAGTTTGAGGCGGAAGCTGCAGAGCAGCGCCAAAGGATTTTTAAAGTTGGGGACCTGTTTGAGGAAGGCGAGGAAAAGCTGGTAAAGGGCAGGAGAAGGTTTTCCGGGCAATTGGGACTGGAGGATGGCTTGGGCAAGAACCCCTGCGGTTTGGAGGAATGCGTATTGTTGGCGGAGGAAGAGGTGCTCATTAAGAAGGGTCCCATCGACAAAGCGAAACAGTTCCGATCTCCCTTTCGTAAAGAGGACTTCGACTTCAGAAAGGGGGGTGCTGAGCGCTAGTGTCCTGTAGCTTTTTTTTGAAATGCCTTTAATGATGAGGCTGATCACCCCTGCTTCTTGCGTAAAAAGGGTGATGATTCTCTGTCTGTCTTTGTAATCAAAGGCGCGGAGGACAACTCCTTGGGCTTTTTCTTCTTTAGTTGTCATAATTTTTTAGTTTATCTTATTTGAGTTAATTTGTCCAAGTGTGCCTTTTTTATAAATTATTATAAAATAAAAGGGCCTGGCTCCTCTTAAAGAAGCCAGGCCCTTTGGGTGAGTTGGTTGGGATATTTATTGTCCTACTGCTAATGGAGGAAGCGGTGTCAGGTCGACATCCCATTGCTGGTTGTTGACCCAGGAGCTTTCATCCATAGGCTGCAGGTTGGTTTTGTCTTCAAGGATCGATCCGAAGCCGATCTGCTCTGTTCTTGGATTGAAATAAGCGCAGAAGTAAGCGCCTTTTAGTTCTTCATTTGCGTTCGTCATGGCAAATCGGACAGCTGATTGCTCGAGGATCGTCCGATCGGCCGGAGATAAGCAGCTGATCAATACGGCATCGAAGTCGCTTGCCATTATTTGGGACTGGTTGCCATTAGATTTAAGGAGGGAGTTGATCCCTGCTAAGAGTTTTTGGCTATAGGCTTGGAGGCTGAGCGGGGCGGCGCTGAGTTGCTCGACCAGGTTTTGATAGTTTGTGTCATCGCCAAAGAGAAGGTCGGAGATGAGAGGCCACATGGCTTGCGAGAGGTTGTTTTGAGTGATGGCGTCGATCTGCCGGGTTGCCACTTGCATGCCGGGGACGATGAGGGTTTTTTGGAGCCAATAGGCAGAGCTGGTCTTGCTGCTTACAAAGTTTGTTAAGTCTGGGTTTTTTGGCGTGAAGTGAAAGGTGTATTGAGAAGTGTGCATGGGAGCCAAGTCTACGTTTGCTCTTTGGCTTAAGTCCATGCACCAGGAGATCAGTTCCTTGGCGTTCAGCGGGATGCAGGTTGTCCTGGTTTTTTCATAGGAGGTCTTATCGATGGTATCGGTGTCCCAGGTGAGCATTGGCGTTTTTGAGAGTTTTTGATAGTTGCTCACAGGGTCGAGCTCTTGTAAGACCGAGGGATCGTAGGCCCATAGGACATTTGCGAGGAAGTTGCTCGTCTTAACATAGTCGGTAAGTAGTCTTCCCATGGCTTCTGCAGCGTCGATAGAGGAGAGGCTGGTTTGGGTTGCGGCCAATGCGTCAAGGACAAGCTGCTCAAAGTCTTGCGGAGTGGTAATTTGCGCTCCGAGGCAGGCAGGGTTATGCAGGTCCCTTTGATATAATTGGAAGCCTTTTGATGTGGAAATGCCGCCGGAAGAGGGTTGTTCTAGAGAGATGTTGAAATTGTAGATCAACTGGTAGGATCTGTTGAAGTTATTGATGAATTCCGTATGGAATTCGGGCGATCCGGGATGTGCTATAAGTTTTGCCCACATGGGTTTCATTGCCTGTTCGACGCTGGCATTGATGTCGGCGCGGATTGAACCATAGGTCCGTTCTTCCGCTATGGAAGCAAAAGCAGCTTCAATTCCGCAGAGAACAGGGTTGTAGCTCTGGCTGCTAAAGGCATAATGGCCCAATTTCCGCAAGTCGTCGACTGAAAGTTTGGACGTTTTGATGGAGACGACCCTTGCCATTGCTTCAATGACTTGTTCAGGGGTGACTTGGATCGATTGGTCGCTTCCGTTTAACAGGATTGACAAGAGTTCCGTATCTGAACACGATTTGTAACTTCCTCCCATGACGTCGCGTGCGCTTCTTAAGCCCGGCGAATCGCTCAGCATATGCAGAGGGTCGCCAAAAGTTCCATAGATAGACAGCGTAAAGGGCTTTTTCAAATCTTCGTCCGCCAAGCTGGGCAGATAGAAAAAATAGTCGGGGCCGTCATTGCCAGGCCGTATAAGGCAGCCATTCATGATCAGTGAGGCATAATCCGATGCGGTTTGCCTTAAAAATTCCTTGTTGTCGAGCAACATGCTGCAAGCAGCGAAGCAATTGCCGACAGGACTTTGATGATAAGGAGTCAGCATCGTTGTTAAGACGGCAACTTTGGCATGCCTGTCTGTCAAAGGCTGGGTTGCTCCTAAGCTAAATAAAGCTCGCAATGTCAAGGCGTTGGCGCTATGGGGATCTTGCGGCGCTTTGATCGAATCGAAAAATGGTTCCCAGGAGGCGTCGAGCTGGTCGAGCACTTTAGCCATGTTGATCTCATACTCCTCAGGTTGAGCTGAGAGGAATGTTGATTTGACCGATTGGCATTCGCCGATATTAAAGGTCCCATCGAAATTGAACAAAACCTCGGCTATTGCAAGAGCTTTTCTCAGTCTATGGGTAATATTGGCGTCTTGGAGGTTCATTTCCTGCTGCAAAGCCGTGTGTTGCGAGAGCAAGGAAAATTCTATGTCGCTTCGCGTGGCTTTAGGAGGACGCTCGCCGGGGATGTAGTAGGAAAATCCGCCGCCCATGCCTAGGCCAAAAAATGAGCTCAAGATGAAGCCGGCTGTCAGATAGAATAGAGTTCTCATGATGAGGTCCTTGGTTAGAAACTGAATGCGTCAACAGGCCCTTAGAGACTGTCTGCGGATTCGGATTTCGTCGAGTTTTTGGATTATTTTGAGCCGATTTTTGATTCTTTTTCAGGGGGTAATATACGTAATGTTGATATTACCCCCTGAAAAAGAATCAAAAATCGGCTCAAAAGAACCGAAAAATCGACAGAAACCAAATTCGCAGGCAGTCTCTTAGGCTGAAGAAAGATAAGATTTGTAAAGAAAATTAAATATTTAAGTCAACGTATAGGCGTCTATCTTAATATCTGATTGTTTTTTTTTCTTTGGGTGGCTATACTGAGCGACTTTAAGACTCTATTTTGCACCGATAGCTCAATCGGATAGAGTACCCGGCTTCGAACCGGGTGGTTACAGGTTCAAGTCCTGTTCGGTGCGAGTTTTTTTCTATGTCAAACACTGCTTCTATTTTAATTTTCCAACATACCCAGGCAAGCTATGCTGATGCCATCGTCCTCCGCTTAGGGCGCGGCCGCCAGCATGCAATGTTGCTTTATGCGAAATGGTTTCAAGAGGGAACTGTAGATTCGATTTTGAACAAGATCGAGCCTCAGGCCGTGAGGCTGGTTGAGCAGATGATTGCAATGACCGATTTTGGGCTGCCTGCAGCCGCTGCTGAAAAAGGAGAGGCGGAAACAAAAAAATTCCTCTTGCGCTTTGCAGATGGGCTTGAGAGCGAATCAGTCTTAATTCCTATGGAATCGGGAACGACCTTGTGCCTTTCTTCTCAAGTCGGATGCCGGATGGGATGCGCTTTTTGCGAGACGGGAAGAATGGGGTTGGTCCGCCATCTCAAGCGGGAAGAGATCATTGCTCAAGTTTTCCACGCGCGGTTTGTTTTAGGGGTTGCCTTAAGGAACATCGTTTTTATGGGGATGGGCGAGCCTTTCGATAATTATGACGAGGTAATGGGGGCGGTACGCATTTTAACTGAACCTTCAGGCCTGGGATTTGGCCCGAGCCGGATCACGATTTCCACCAGCGGACGTGTCGATGGGATTTACAGGATGATCGAGGAGGCTGATCCGGCAGTTAACTTGGCCGTTTCTGTTAACGCTCCCTCTGACGAGGTGAGGACGAAGATCATGCCTGTCAATAGAAAGTGGGATATGAAAGCGCTCAAGCAGGCCATGCTCGATTATTGCGTCCATCCGCGTCGAGAAATTTTCGCAGAATATGTGTTGATCCAAGGGGTTAACGACTCTTTAGAGCATGCAGACCAGCTTGCCCAGTATTTGGATGGGCTGAGAGTCAAGGTAAACCTGATCCCGTACAATCCCCAGTCCCGGGACCGCTTTGCTCCTCCGAGCGAGGAGGTCCGAGAGGCCTTTTTAAGGCGGATGCGGGAAAAGGGATATTATACCCTTCTAAGAGGGACCAAAGGCCGTGGGATCATGGCAGCTTGCGGACAGCTCGGCAATATCCACCTTAGAGTCTGTCGTTGAATTAACTTTTAAAAAAATGATCTACTGCTTGGTCACTTGAAAGCTCATGAAAGAAGTTGGACAATTTTCTTGAAAAGAAGTAGGATAGGCTACCTAATATTGTGTAGGAGCGAGGTTTTTTATGGTCGATAAGAAAAAATTTGTCGAAGAAGATGCTGCTGGATACCGAATAGATATTATTGGTCGCAATGTTGAAGTCACTGAACCGATGAAGAACTATGCCTGGGAAAAGCTCTCTAAAGTTGAGCGTTTTCATAATCACATTATGCACATTCACGTCACGCTGGATATTCAGAAACTTGAACATATTTGTACTCTGATTATTAAAATAGACCACACGCAGATCAAGGCGCAGGCCAGCAGTACAGATATGTACGCTTCGATCGATAGAGCTATTGATCGCTTGCAGAACTTGCTCCGCCGTTATAAGAGCCGGATACAAGACCACCATAAAAGATCCCTTTCCATCGTCGATATGCAGGTCAATGTCCTGCAAAAGCCGACCGATGAGATTGCTGAGATCAACCAAGAGATTGAAGCGACCTTGGTCAAGGAAAAAGTATTCAGCCCTCCTGCTTTGATCGGCAGTGAGACAAGGCCCCTGAAAACGCTGACGCTTAACGAAGCTTTAATGAAGATCGAGCTCTCAGGAGATCATTTCTTGGTCTATCGTTCTGAGGAGGATCTGAAGCTTAAGGTGCTCTATCGCCGCACAGACGGTAATTATGGCCTTCTCCAGCCGGAGTAATCAGCAAATTTTTGATGAGGTCCGCAGCCAGTGGGTCAAAGCGACTCCTGAAGAGATCGTGAGACAGTCTGTGCTGCGGAAAATGGTCGGCCAGCTGGGATATCCTCGAGAGCTGATCGCTGTTGAAAAGGAGATAGGGGAATTGCTTCAAGAACAGGGAGCCGCTCCTCCTCAGCGCAGGATCGATATTGTTTGTTTTACAACAATCCTGGAGGGTGGGCTGAAACCTCTGATCGTGATTGAGTGTAAAGATGAGCCGTTAACTCAACAGGCTATCGACCAGGTCATTGGCTATAACTGTTTGATCCGAGCGCCCTACCTTTCTGTAGTTACTCCTTATGAAGAGGTTGTCGGGTATTGGGATTCCGTCTCCAAGCGCTACACTTTTCGCAAGGGATTTCCGGCCTACTCTGAAATCAGTTGATTTCTGTGGGATGGATTGTTTTTGATGGATTGAGGAAATGACAAACTCTGGAACCGCGTCAAATTCGCATTTTTCCGTAAGAGAGTTTTGCAATTCCCTCTATTTGATGAATGGGTGGACCGTATGGCTTTAGTGCAGTCATTTATTTCTTCTGTTCCCCTCCTTGATTTGAAGGGGGACCTTTCACAGGTCGAATTGATCTGTGTTTATGGCATTGGGGATGGCGCCGTTTATCGCCAGGTCCGTTCTTGGCTTCAGTCCCAGGAACAGCGCTTCCTTGTTTTCCTCGAAGAGGACGAAGAGCATTTTTTGAAGATGAAAGAGGCTTCTTGGACAAAGGACCCCAAGGTGCGCCTGCTGTTCTACCAAGAGGGAAGTGACGAGCTGTTTAAAGAAATTGCCTGGGAGTTTCTCTTTCTTCAGTTTGGTTTTTATGCCACCCCTGAATCTGTCGAAAAAAAGGGGGAGAGGATCGTTGAGGTTTTCTCCAAAGTGGAGCATTTCCATCGAGGGATCGATCTGATCGGCTCAGATTTCCAAGACATGGGCGTTGCGGTCTTGGGCAATATGGCCGCTAATCAATACAAACTGGCCGGTTCATTGATAGGTCAATCGCTTAAAGGGATGTGCCGCCAGATCCCGGCGATCATTTGCGGCGCAGGGGCTTCCTTAGACCGGCAAGCGCCTTTGATCGCTTCGCTGCAGGACCAGGCGCTTCTCTTTGCTGGCGGATCTGCCGTGACAGCTTTGACAAAGCAGGGGATCAGTCCTCATTTTTGCGCCCATTTCGATCCCAATCCCCCCCGGTTGCGCTTCCTGCAGCAAGACGCAGCTGAAATTCCCCATTTCTATCAAAGCCGGTTTGCCTCTTCCCTGCTTAATTGCATCCATGCTCCATTGTTATGGATGGCGGACGGAGGGAATTATCCTCTAGAAAAATGGCTTAGAGAAGGATATGGGATCGATTTCCCCTCTTTTGATGCGGGATGGACCGCAGCGAATTTTTGCACGGCGGCGGCCATGCTGCTCGGATGCAGTCCGATCATTTTTGTGGGGATGGAGTTTTCTTGCTCCGCTGATGCAGTCTATGCAGGAGGGATGCAGGCAGATGAGCACCAAGGGAAGTTTGTCGAAGTGGAGCAGTCTGATGGCAGGCGTTTGATGACCAAGAACGATTGGATGATGAGCGCTGAATGGCTAGGGGCCCTTGCCAAGGAAAATCCCGATGTGCATTTCCTGAATGCAACAACTCAAGGATTGGATATTCCCCATGTTGAAAAAGGGGCTCTCGACGAGTTCGCCTCCCAGTTCCTGCAGCGTCAGTTTGATCTATCGGGAGTTGTCCATGCGGTGCTGCAGCGGGCCGGCCGCCCTCGGGCCGATCGCTCCAAAGTTGATGAGAGGGTAGGGGTTTTGCGTTCGAGCTATACTCAGTGCGATCAACTATGCAACCAGCTTCTTAGCCTATGGGAAAAGCATTACCCCGGATCGCCGATAGAAAAAGGGGAGTATGCTGCCGCCCTTCACGATCTTGAGAGCGAGGCGGCTTTTCAGATGGTGTTAGACCCGCTTTGGCAGATTTGGAAAAGGCCGATCCTACGCGCCTCAAACCATCCTTTGGGACAACATTTGCATCGACTTTTGTTTTTCAAACGGGCAATAGAAGCTAATTTGAGGGCCATTTCATGAGACAAGATCTCTATCATATCAAAGACGGTCAGATGATCCTATGCGATGCGGAATTGGGGCTGAATCTGGTCCTTCCCTTTTCTTTGCCAAAATTGCCCAAAGATCTTTCGGGCGGCAAGGTTTTGCAAAGCGGCCATCTGCTCGTCACAGAAAGAGACGAGCAGAAGATGTTGCGCGCCGCATTTTTGACCTGCGATGGCAAGCGGCATGGACAGTGCCGCCTCTACTATCCAAGCGGCGCTGTTGAAGCGGAGATGTACTATCAAATGGACAAGCTCCATGGGCCCTCCAGTTTTTACGGAGAGAATGGAGAACTTCTCTCGCAGACCTTTTTTTGCGAAGGAAAGAGGGAGGGAAAGGTTTATTTTTATTACCTCTCCGGCAAAGTCTCCTCCGTTCAGCGGTTTAAAGAAGGGCGTTGGCATGGGATCCAGGAGTATTTTTACGAAGATGGATCGAAAAAAAGCCTTCTCGTTTATTCCCATGGGAAGCTCGATGGAGAAGTCCTTTTGTTTTGGGAAAATGGCCAGATGAAACGCAAGACCCAATATGCCGGCGGGCTGCGCGAGGGAAGCGATGCGCTATGGAATGAGCGCGGCGTGTTGATCGATGATTGCCAGTATCGGGGTGGATTGCCTTACGGCGTGCATCGCCATTACTTTCATTCGGGAAAGCCTAAAGAGGAGTTCATTTACCACACCCCGGTCCGATTTGACCGAAAAGAGTGGAATGAAGAAGGCAAGCTGATGCTTGAAGGGATTTGGGCTTCCGATATGAGTTACACGGAAAAAAGTTTCCTCGAAACCCGCGGCGCAAGCGTTCGTAAAGGATATTGGGATGGATCAAAGTTGTGCTGGAAGTGAAAGCGGCGCTTTACTTCTGGAGCGTTATCCTGAACTTTCTTTTATTTTAACCTATCATCCGTTTCCTCCTTATCAGATCGTCCCTTCTTCTGATGGCAAACTGAATGCTGTTAGAGAAGGTCAGTCTCTGCATTCTGACGAGATTGGCAAGGAGATGGAACGTTTTTGTTCTAAGCTGCTCCTCGATGAGGTGGATGTCCTCTATGTTTTTGGAGTTGGCCTGGGCTACTCCTACCTGGAACTTCAAAACTGGCTTAAAGAAAAGCGGGAAAGGGTTCTCATCTATTTAGAAGATGACCTTGGCGCCATCGGCGCGCTGTTTCAAACGCTGCAGGGCCGGGAGATGCTCCTCGATCCTCAGGCCCATGTGCAGTTCCTTCAGGATCCCGATGCCTTAAACCACACGCTGGAACAGCTTGTTGAGACCTATCCCGCCCATCGGATCGAAGTGGCGGCCCTCGAGAGCTATCGGCAAAAGCGCCCTCAGCTCTTGAAAAAAATCCGTCTTAAGTTGATGCGCCAAAGCGCCATTGCCAATGCCCTCATGACAGAAGCCCTCTACTCCCATCGGCTCGTTGAAAACGTCCTTGCGAACATCAAGAGATGGCCGACCTCTTTTTTTGCCAATCAATTCAAAGGGAAGTTTAAAGGGGTCCCTGCGATCATTTGCGGTGCGGGGCCATCGCTGAAAGAGGCAGTCCCTTTGCTTAAAGACTTAGAAGACCGAGCCTTGATCATTGCAGGAGGATCGACGATCACTGCTTTAAGCAACCAAGGGATCGTCACTCATTTGGGACT
>CAZEYJ010000200.1:0-21057 GCA_964516795.1 uncultured bacterium | reverse complement strand
GTCGTTGCGGAGGGCGCGGCGCTGTCAGCTGAGGTTCTCTTGGCTCAGGAACGACCATCTCAAATTTGAAGAGGGCGTGGGCAATCTCTTGTTTGATTCGGAGGCTGAGAGAGTCAAATAGAGCAAATGCTTCATGTTTGAACTCGAGAAGAGGGTCTTTTTGCCCAACAGAGCGGAGGTGGACCTCAGCCCGCAAATGATCGATGTGGAGGAGGTGCTCCTGCCAGAGCTTATCGATATTGCGGATGAGCAAGCTGCGGATGACTTGCTGCAAGATTGCTTCGGGAGGGAGCTGATGGGGGATATGGACCATCCGTTCTTGCACTTGGGCGATGACGCCAGCTTCATGCTGGAGCTTTTGCTCGAAGGCTGTGAGGACTTTGTCTGTCGCCAGCTTTTCGATGTCTTCAAACTTCAAGTAGTCGTTGTCCAGTTCTTCCAGTTCAAATGCAAGAGGGAAATGGGTAACGAGCCATTCTCGGAAGCCGATAGGGTCCCAGCCGCCCTCGACACCTTTATTGACAAAGTGTTTGTGGCACATTTGAGATAGGAGGTTCTCTAAAATCTCCCGCGCTAAGGGCAGGGTCTCTTCGCTGTGGAGGACTTCATTGCGGAATGAATAGATCTCTTCCCGCTGTTTGTTCATCACATCGTCGTATTCTAATGTATGCTTGCGGATCGTGTAATTCCTCTGTTCGACCCGCTTTTGAGCCGTTTCGATTGACTTATTGAGGACTTTTGCCGAGATTGCTTCTCCTTCCGGGGGGCGGAACCGTTGAAGGAATGTGGTGATGCGCGGCGAGGTGAAAAGGCGCATAAGCGAATCTTCAAAAGAGACATAGAATTTTGATGTCCCTGGGTCTCCTTGGCGGGCGCAGCGGCCTCTGAGCTGTCTGTCGATCCGGCGGGATTGGTGGCGTGTTGTTCCGATGACATGGAGGCCTCCGAGATCGGCTACGCCTGGTTTGAGTTTAATGTCGGTTCCGCGTCCTGCCATGTTTGTTGCGACGGTGATGGCGCTGACTTTTCCGGCGTCCGCGATGATCTCAGCCTCTTTGGCGTGGTTCTTGGCGTTAAGGACGGTATGCTCTAGTTTGTTTTGGCGGAGGATGCGGGAGAGTTTTTCTGAGACTTCGACCGACTCGGTCCCGATCAGGATAGGCCTTCCTTTCGCATGGATTACCTGGATATCTCGGATAATCGCATTGTACTTCTCCCTCTCGGTCATATAGATCTCATCGTCTGCATCTTTTCTTTGGTTGGAACGATGGGTCGGGATGGCAAGGACGTCGATTTTATAAATTTCTTTCAGCTCGTTCGCCTCGGTCATGGCGGTGCCTGTCATGCCGGCGAGCTTTTTGTACATGCGGAAATAATTTTGGAGGGTGATTGTCGCGTAGGTCTGCGTTTCCCCTTGGATGGTCACTCCTTCTTTTGCTTCGATCGCCTGGTGGAGTCCGTCGGAAAAGCGGCGGCCCGGCTGCGGACGGCCTGTGTTTTCATCGATGATGACGATCTTTTCTTCTGCAATGATGTAGTCGACGTCTTTTTCCATGAGAAGATGGGCGCGGAGCAGCTGGCGCAGGTTGTGGCTCCGCTCTTTGCGGCGGGCATCTTCCTCGCGGATGGTGACTTTGCGGTGCAGCTTTTCTTGTTCGGAGAGGTCGGGGTTGTGGTCGATCTTTGCGTACTCTTCTCCTAGATCGAGCATCACAAAATCGTTTGAGTCGGCTGTTTTCTTCGTTCCTTCAAGCCAGAGATGGATCCCTTTATCGGTAAGCTCGAACTCATTGGCCTTTTCATCAACGATGATGAAGAGCTCAGATAGGGTCTTGAGGCGCTCTTCTTTGTTCGGTTCTGCGTAGAAATAGGTGTCCCATTTTTCAATGTTGGCGCGCAGGGAGGGGGTTTCGCGGACTCGCTTGAGGATTTTATTTTCGGGGGTTCCTTTGCTCACTAGCCACAGTTTGCAGAAGGCCTCTTTCTCTTCGGTTTCTTCTTCTTTAGAGAGTTTTCTCTCCTGGGGAGCTTCCGATAGGCGGTCGAATTTATCGAGCACTTTTCGGGCATCGGTGGCAAGCCGGTTGCACAGGTCGCGTTGATGGCGGACGAGGTTGGCGACATCGTCTTTGAGCTCATCGTACATTTGGCGGGAGGTCCCTGACGGTCCGGAGATGATGAGGGGGGTCCTTGCTTCATCGATCAGGATCGAGTCGACTTCGTCGATGATGGCAAAATAATGCCCTCGCTGGCATTGGTCCTCTTTGCTTTGGGCCATGGAATTGTCGCGCAGATAGTCAAATCCGAATTCAGAAGATGTCCCGTAGACAATGTCCGCTGCGTAGATCTCTTTGCGGACATGGTGGGGCGTTCCTCCCGTCAAAGCGGAAACGGAGAGTCCCAGCCAGCGGAAAATCTCGCCGATCCACTCGCAGTCGCGCTGAGCGAGGTAGTCGTTAACAGTAACGAGGTGGACGGGTTTTCCTGTCAAGGCGTTGAGGTAGAGGGGCATTGAGGCGGTCAGGGTTTTTCCTTCGCCTGTTTGCATTTCGGCAATGGCCCCATAATGCATGGCAATGCCGCCGAGGATTTGGACGTCGTAAGGGATCATGTCCCATTGTTGATCGTAACCGGAGACGTGGATTTGGGTGCCGCAAAGGCGGCGGCAGGCGTTCTTGACGACGGCAAAAGCCTCGGGAAGGATTAGATCGGTCGATTCGCCTTGCTCGATCCTTTGGCGGAATTCAGCAGTTTTATTACGCACTTGCTCGTCGGAAAGGTGTTGCAGGGTCTTTTCGATCTGGTTGACTTGGAGGACGATTTTTGCATATTTTTTTAGAAGGCGGGTCTGGGCTGTGCCAAAAACTTTTTTTAGTAGGCCAAACATATTGAATTTCCTATACTTAAGTTGTCCACATTTTACACGAAACTCTTTAAAATGGCAATTTAAAGATTTGGCTATGGGATGCTGACGAAAATCAGTGATTCTGCTATGCCTCTGAATTGGAAGGGCTGCCAAAATGGCAGGGCTTCTGTGATATCGGTTGAACTTTACTTTGAAGGAAAACGCCTTTGTCTCTAAGCTTGATTTTGGTGTTGATCAAGAAGTCGATAGCAGAAAAAAAATCTGTTAAATCGAAGTCTTTGGTCAAATAAAAATTGAATTTGACTGGTTGGTTATGAGATTTTTTTTGCCTATTGCTGGCTTATTGCCCTCTTTGCTTTTTGCTGAGCCTGTCCATCCGGTTGTGATTCCCCAGTCTTCTTTAATGCAAATCTCTTTGCCTGTGACGGAAGAAGATGAGGTAGCTGCCGTCGACCGGCTAATCCAGACGACGGAGGACCAGTTGAGGATGCAGCAGCATCTGAAGGACCTGATGATCCAGTTTAAGAAGTATAAAGAAGCCTTTATCCAAGGAGACCAGACGAAGAAAAATGCAAGCGCGATGGTCCGTACAGCGCGCGAGATCCTGGACATTATTACGAGCCAACATTTACAATTTCACTTTTCAAAAGACTATCTTGATGAATTGACAGTCTTTTCGTCGATTGCTGGAAAAAATGGGATCAAGCGTCCCTAGAAATCGTTAAGGTTCATGACTGAAATCACTTATGTTGATCGGCTGACTCAAAAAGAAGAGAAAGAGATCGTCTATGGCCAAGCTCTGATCGAGCTGTTTTACGGGAAAGGTTTTTTTTCTCAGATCGCCTCTGGGCTTTTGCTCCCCCTTGTCTGCAAATTCCCTTTCCTTTCAAGTCTGTATGGGGCGGTGCAAAAGAGCCGGTGGAGCCGGCGCAAAATCAAACCGTTCATCGAAAAGTTTCATATTGATCCCTTAGAATTCGCTCAGCCTGTTGAGGCTTTTGCTTCTTTCAATGATTTTTTTATCCGCAAGTTAAAAAAAGAGGTCCGCCCGGTTGCTGCGGGTGAAGATGTGCTGATCATGCCGGCTGACGCCCGCTATCTTGTTTTTCCCAATATCGCAAAGGCGGACGGCTTTTGGATCAAAGGGGAAAAATTTTCCTTAAGAACGCTTTTAGAAGATGATGCGCTTGCCGACCGTTTTGAAGGAGGGGCGATGGCATTGGCCCGTTTATGTCCAGTCGATTACCACCGGTTTCACTTCCCTTGCGACAACATCCCCGGAGAGCCTCGGTTGATCAATGGGCCTTTGTATTCGGTCAACCCGATGGCTCTCAAGCGCAATATCCATATCCTGAGTGAAAATAAGCGGGTTATCACTGAGCTCAAGAGCTCTGTCTTCGGCTCGATCCTTTACATTGAGGTCGGCGCCACCAATGTGGGGACGATCTGTCAGACGTTTACTCCTCGCCAATCCTATGCTAAAGGAGAGGAAAAAGGGTATTTTTCATTTGGCGGTTCCTCTCTTGTCCTTCTCTTTGAGCCCAATCGGATCAGTTTTGATGCCGATTTGGTGAGGGTGTCGGAGAAGAAAATGGAGGTCAGGGGGCTGCTCGGCCAATCTCTAGGAAGAGTCGCTAAAACGTAATAGTGAATTCGAAGTCGAGGAACAAATATTCCTTTGACTGGTGCCCAAAGAGGTGTTGGACGATGGGGTATCCGGCGTCGAATTGGATGATTACCCGTTTGTTGGCAAAGGAAAGAGAGGGAGTAAGCAGAATGACATTGCCTCCCGAATCGGGGTCTTTGTCGTTGTGGATCCGATCTTTCCATGCATAGGTGCCGTCCAGTTCGACCAGCCAGGAAAAAAGCCATCCGGCAGGGCTCGGAATATATCTTCCCACTCCAAATTGATATAAGAGCTCGTCGCCAAATTTGGTCCCATGGTTGGATGTGGTCAGAAGGGCCCCATAAGAAGTGAAGTAATACCAATAGATTCCTATATGGCAGAATGTGGTCCCGAGAAAAAAGGTGTTGGAGCCGAACCCTGTCGGAGGCTCTTTTGAAGAGGACCCCGTAGGAAAGGTGATCCCTGCAACGACCGTGGCCTCGTTTTCCGAGGAGCATGAACAGCGATTGAAAAAAGCATACTCAAATTGGGCGGAGATGTCCTCCACTCCGGACGAGTGGTGGGAACCATCTCGATCTCCTGCTGAAAAGGGGATTTCGAAATAACAGGAAAAAGAGTCGGTAATTCCGTAGACGGCATTTGGGGTGATTTCTGTTGCATAGATGTCGTTTCCAAAACTGGCATTAGCTTCCAAAGCGATTTGAACGAGTCCTGCGTCAATGACGTTTTGCCCAAAGCTTATGAAAGCCCCGGGCTGTTGGGAGCCGGGGAGGGAGAAATTCCCTATTGGGGGCGGCTCAACGTTTTCTTCTTCGGCATTTTTTGCGCTTAGCAGCCAAGGAACAGAGAGGAGAAAAATCAAAAAGGCTACAGAACTCACTGATCACCCGGTTTTTTGTGGCTGAGCGGGTTGGGATTCTTCCCGAAAACGGTAGCCGATGCCGCGGACTGTCTCAATGTAATCAAAATTAGGGCCGAGTTTTTTCCTCAGAGAAGCGATGTGCACATCGATGTTCCTGTCGACGATGAACGAGTCGTCGTTGTGGATGTCGTCGAGGAGCTGGTTGCGGGTTAAGACCTTGCCCCGATAGGTGAGAAGGCGGCGGAGGATTCCGAATTCAGACAGGGTGAGCATCAGGTGTTTGTCCCCCTTCCTCAATATAAAACGGTCGACATCGAGTGTGAATTCTCCAAATGAGATGACTCTTGCGGTTTTGCTCGGCTCTTTGCTCCTGCGCAAGACGGCCTTGATGCGGGAAAAGAGAACTTTGGGGGAGAAGGGTTTGGCAATATAATCGTCAGCTCCCAGTTCAAGTCCTAAGACGACATCGAGTTCTTCCCCTTTTGCAGTGATGATAATCACGGGAATGTTGCGCAACTCGGGATCATTTTTCATTTTTCGGCAGACGTCGAATCCATTTTGGCCGGGGAGCATGATATCGAGGATAACGAGATCAGGTTTTTCCCTTTCAATAGCGCGATATCCGTTGATGCCGTCGACTTCAACATGAAGTTTATAGCCTGAAACTTCGGCTTGAAGTTTAATCAGGGCGGCGATATCTTCCTCGTCCTCGATCAGAAGAATTCTTTTTTTATGGCTCATATTGCAGTTCCCCATTGTGAGTCGCAGTATACCGAAGCCACCTGAAAAATCGGTTTTCAGCTGGGGCGGCTTTTTTTCAATATTTCGATCTGATCCTCGGGCCGTGTTTATCAACACTGTCCCTTCGGATCAGATCAAAATATTGAAGAGCCTTCTAGCCGAATTCCCGATTTTTCAAGTGGCTTCGGGATATACCGAAACAACCTGAACGATCGGATTTCGGTATAGGACTGATTTAAGCACGATTTTAAAATTATTTTCACCGAAATTTTATAGGTAATTTGTTATGGGTTTGCAAGTCCCTGCGCGTAAAGCATCACCGCTTCAGCCTTTTTGTGAAGATCGCATTCCTTCTCTTCTTCAGGAGCTTTCTGTGGAAGAAAAAGTGGGGCAATTATTGATGGCGCATTTTCAAGGAAAAGAAGCAAATGAGGATGCAAGAAGGCTGGTTCAACGCGTCCATGTCGGAGGCATTATTTATTACAACTGGTCGAACGGTCTCGATTCTCCTGGGCAGGTCTATTCATTAAGCCAAGGATTGCAAGAACTGGCTAAACAAACTCCTCATGCTCTTCCCCTTTTGATTGCAGCAGATCAAGAGGGAGGCGTTGTTGCCCGCTTTAAAAATCAGTTCACCGAATTTCCCGGCAACGCCGCTTTAGGCAGGGCCGCCTCCGCTCAATTGGCCAAGGCTGTTGGGCTGGCAATGGGAAGAGAGCTGGCTGCAGTTGGCGTCAATATGAACTTGGCCCCAGTTATCGATGTAAATAGCAATCCTTATAATCCGATTATCGGGATCCGCTCGCTTGGCAGCGATCCTGAACAAGTCGCTATCTTAGGACAGCGGTTAGCAGAAGGATTTCGAGAAGCGGGAGTGATCACGACGGGAAAGCATTATCCTGGCCATGGGGATGCCGCAGAGGATTCCCATGTCAAGCTGCCTGTTTCTCTTAAGTCTATGAAGGAATTAAAGCGGGTAGAGCTGCTCCCTTTTAAAACGCTCTCGACCGATGCTGTCATGACGGCCCATCTATTAGTTCCAGCGCTAGATCCTGAGCACTGTGCGACGCTGTCTAAAACAATGATCGACTATTTAAAAAGACAGATTGGATTTAATGGGGTTGTGATCACCGATTCGCTCATCATGAAAGGGGTTCTTCAAGCGAACCCAAACATTGAAGAGGTGGCCTTGAAGGCTTTTGATGCAGGCTGTGACATTTTATTATTGGGGGGCAAGCAGCTTATCGGTTCAGTTGAAGAGGAACTGGTGCCGGCCCAAGTGGAAAAAGTCCATCGTTTTCTCGTCGATGCGGTCGAGGCGGGAAAAATCTCGATGCAGAGGTTAGATGAAAGTGTGGAAAAGATCCTTAAACTGAAAACCCGCTGCAGTCTGATCATTCAAAATATGCCTCCTTTAAGTCAGCTATGGAAAAAAATCAATACTCTGGCGTACCGGGGGTTAGCCAGTAGAATTGCCGCCAATGCTTTAAAAATCGAAGGGAGTTTTTCCCAGTTTACCTCTCTTTTCAGACAGTCCCTTTACGTGATCTCTCCCCAAATTTTAGAAGAAGGGATTCAGCAAGCGCATTTTGAGCAATTGCCAAAAAGTTATGGGGAGGCATTTTTTGAGGGGCTTGAACCATCCGGCGATGTTATTGTTGAGATCAAACAAAAAGTGGCGGAAGCCCAGGTACTGATGATTTGTTCTTATAATGCGTGGAAATATCCGGAGCAGCAAACGCTTATCTACTCTTTGCTCAATATGAACAAACCTTCGATTTTAATCGTGGCGCGGGATCCGATCGATGCCTCTTTTTTCCCGGGAGTTCCTTTGATTTTTACGACATATAGTCCTAGCGCTCCGTCAATCCGGTCTGTTTATGATGCGATCATCAAAAAGCTTGATTGAACTGGAGGACATTTTCGATCGGATGGCTGAGGAAGATTTCGCCGTGGCGGCGGAATCTTTCCGGATCGTCTGAGACGTAAAATTGGTAGAGGGGGCCGGCTTGGTTTTGGTTGAGCAGGTTGTGCTTGATCAAGATCTCTTTGGTCTTTTCGGCGCACATGGCAGCGGGATCGATAAGAGAGACTTGGGGCCCCAGTTCTTTTTGGATCATGGCATGCAGCAATGGATAATGGGTGCAGCCGAGGAGGATAGTATCGATGGGCTGTGTTTTAAGAGGAGCCAAATATTCTTGAATTGCCATGCTGGTCAGCGGGTGGTCGATATACCCTTCTTCAACTAAAGGGACAAAGAGGGGGCAGCAGATGGGATTGACCTGGGCAAAGGGAAGTTTTTTTGGGATATTGTGCTGATAAAATCCGGAGGCGATTGTTGCGCGAGTGCCTAAGATGGCAATTTGTCCTGTTTTTGAGCTGCGCACAACAGCTTCGAGGCCTTGTTCTGTAATCCCGATGATGGGGATATCCAGGCTACTGCGCAAATGACTTAAGGCAATCGAGCTGGCGGTATTGCAGGCGATGATGAGGAGCTTGATGCCAAGGCTTTTTAGGAAATCGGCGTTTTCTTTTGAGTAGCGGAGGATCGTCTCAGGGCTTTTATTGCCGTAGGGAAGCCTTGCCGTATCGCCAAAGTAGATGATATTTTCCTGAGGCAAAAGATCGCGAATGGCGCGCATCACGGTAAGGCCGCCGAAGCCGGAGTCAAAGATCCCTATGCCAGCAGAAGAAGAATCAGGAGTTGTCATCCGGAATTCTAAGTTCTTGTCCAACGACGATCTTATCGTTTTTCAAGTGATTTAAATTTTTTAACGATGCCAGGCTAACCTTGTGGTTGCGTGCAATCTTCTCGAGGGAATCCCCAGCTTTGACGCGGTAGGATTTGGTTGAAGTTGGGGAGGCCGTCGGCTGGCCGATCGCTTGTGAGATCGATGTCAGCGTTCCTTTGAGCTTGGCAACTTCATCGAGTCGTTTTTCATGGGAAAAGACCTCTTGCTCAAGGCTTTGCAGCTTGGCAAGGGCTTGGTTTGCATGTGTGCTTAAAGTTCTTAAGTCAGCAGTTGTTTTTTCGAGCAATTTTTCAATACTGGCGATCCGCGCTTCGAGCTGTGCCGTTGTACTGCCGGACAGGGCTGAGTTCACCGATTGTTTTGCAGTTGAGGCAAGGACAGTGGCTTCTTTTTTGACCCTTTCATCGAGCAGATTGAGCTCGACCTGCGTGCTTTTCAGCTCATGTTTGACATCGGCGAGCTCTAAACGGATCTCATCAATGGACAGGTCTGAGCGGTAGCTGGCCGTTTGCCTTGAGTTGAGCTGAGTTGAGCATCCGCATAAGAGCGATCCGATCAAAATGGAGATACCCAAACAGCTTCTTAAGCTGTTTGGGTAGCAGGAACTCGCGATATCAAATACTTTCATAACCGCTTATTGCCTTTCATAGATTTTAAATTCTGCTCGACGGTTTTTAGCCCAGGCTTCCTGTGTGTGGCCAAGGTCGCAAGGACGTTCTTTGCCGTAGGAAATTGTATGGACCCGGTTGAGGTCGATCCCTTGTTTGACCAGATAGCTGCGAACATAGTTGGCGCGGCGGGTGCCAAGTGCCAAGTTATAGGCTTCAGGGGCCCTCTCATCGCAGTGTCCGGCAACAAAGATGTACGTGTTGGGATGCGCTTTCATGTATTGCGCGATCTTATCGAGGGCTGCAGTGTATTCTTTTCCGCGCAGGATGTGATCGTCTGTATTAAAATAGACGCTGCGGAAGATGCTGGCTGCTTGTCCCGATGGCGAGTGGAATTGGTCGATCCCTGGAAGGCCGCTTCCTCTTTCTCCCGGAGAAGATTTGGGCTGAGGGATTGCGCCGTCAGCAAATTGGGCTTTGAGGTCTTCATCTTTTAGCGAGATGAAGTCTTCATCGCTAGGGCCAAAGAAATTTTCGTTTTGCGCCGTCTCATCGCTTCCCCAAAGAGAAGCGGAGCCTTTGTAATTGCCCGCGGTTTGGGTGTCGTCCCAGACATTGCCGCGGCTGCTTTTGCAGCCGGTGACGAGCAAGCAGGAAGCGATAGACATCAATGATAAAATAAATAACCTAGTCTTCATTAGATCCTCTCTTTAAAAAATATTCACTAGCGATTGCCCCATGTAGGGTAATGTTTTTTTCCGGGGCCTCGCGAAATTTTCAGGACGTCAGCCTGGTTCATATTGACGATATATAATTCGGAAGATGCACCATCTGTCGAGTTAAATACAATGTGTTTGCTATCGGGGGCCCAGTAAGGATTTTCTTTATTGCCGGGTCCCGATGTCAATTGAGATTCTTCTCCAGTCCCGAAGTCATAAATCCAAATCTGCCTTATTCCATTTGTTTTAGCACTATAGGCTAATTTTGTTCCATCGGGCGACCAGCATGGGCAGGAATTTTCTCGATTTAGCTTTGAGATCATCAGCGCATTGGCCCGGGTCTGACTTGGGCTCGCGTTGATGACATAGATCCGCATGCCTCCATCTTTGTCTGAGACGAAAGCGAGTTTCGAGCCGTCGGGGCTAAAAGTGGGAGAGGCTTGCGTCGATCTCGGGTAGGAGTAGAGCTGGACCGGTTTACCAACTTTTCCCGTTTGGGGGTTAAGAGGCTGTAAAAAGAGGTCGGTCCGTCCTCCGGCATCGGAGATGAAGGCGATCTTGTCCCTATTTTTGGAAACAGCCGGTAATAATTGGTTTCCCCTCAGGTCAATGAGGCGTTTTCCGACCCCTTCGTTGAGCGAGGCGATGTAGATTTTCGGCTGCCCTATTTTATAAGAGACGTAAAGAAACCGGTCATTGGCGTATTGGGTGTTGTGAGGAAGAAGGACAGGTGTGACGCAATAGCTGTTCTCTTTTGTGATTTGCCGTGCGTTGGCCCCGTCCCAATCGCATTCCCAGATCTCGGAGACCCATTCCGAGCCGTCGGCTTTTGGATTTTTGACTTGGTAGGAATAGAGGATCCGCGTATTGGCGATCCCTTCATAGTTAAATAGCGCTTTTGTGATTCCATCGGCCAATTTATGGATTTGCCTGCGGTCTTGGCTTAAGGTCCCCGTTAAAGGGATGTCGTTAAAGTGTTTAACAGAGCCATTATGTGTTGAGAGGACGGAAGCGTTGATCGTTTGCCCGGAAGCGCTCCACTTAATGACGTAGGGGATGCCAAAATTTTTCCATGTTTGCGGATTAAGCGCTTGGCTTGGGCTCGCGGCATTGAGCACCTGTTCTTTTTCCGCAGAGCGGGGAGAGACTTGCGATGAGCCGTTATAGTTGAGATCGTAATCCAGGATCGCTTCGAGTTGGGCGAGATATGCAGGGGTGAGAGAAGTGGTCTGAGACTGTAATTTCCCGATATAGACCCGGCTGAGAGCGCTTTGGGTGGCCAGATGAACGCGGATCTCTTGGACCTCCTTGGGATTTTCTCCATAAGTGAGGAGGGGAAGGCTCAAGAGCGCTGTTAGGAAAAACGTTTTGATCTGCATCGGGACACCTCCTCAAATTTCATTACAGAATGTCAGAACAAATGTCTGTTCTGCCTTCGCCACCAAGGAACGATCGAAACTTGGGAGCCTCAGTTTGGGCAAGCTGCTTTCCAAGTAACGCCTGTTTTTTTCACTTTCTGTATTCAGAATGACTAATTTAGCAATACTTCCATCTTGACGCAAGGTCAATTGAATTTTTACCTCTCCGAATTCGGGAAGATGAAGGGATTGGTGCAGGCAAGAGAGCATTTGGCCGACATAAGTTGACTCGGTCTCTTGAGAAGAGGGGCCATCGAGCGAATCGATATGTAGTTGAATAGGTGTCAGCTGTTTGGAAGCGGGTTTGTTTTTTTGCTGGGCTAAGCTTTGTTTTTTTCCGTCGATTTGAGCGATGCTTTCTTGCAGCTGGTGTCGGAGCTCTTCTGAAATTTTTGAGCGCGGGGGTGGAGGATTTTCTTTTTTAGGAGGGGTCGCCTTTTTTTTCAGTTGTTTGTCGGCAATTGCTGGTTCTTTTTTGGGAGTTGGGGGAGTAGGTTTGGCGGCGGGAGCTGGTTTTTTAGTGGGAGAGGCAATCTGTGGTTTGGGTTTAGCAGGTGACGGTTGCGGTTTGACCGGTTTAGGTTGCGGAAGGGAAGGGGGCCGGGCCGGAGAAGATGTTTTTGGTGCCGGCGCGGAGTGCGCTACGGCTACTTTGGGAGTAATGGTTGTGACAATGAGCGGCTTTCGTTTGGGTTTGACCGGGGCAAGCGCCGAATGGAAGAGGATTCCAACTAAACAAAGAGCGTGGAGGAACAAGACGTACCGAGTGATTTTTTTAAGAGTGGGATCGGATGGCATCATGCTTCTTATCCCGGTTGCAAAATCACATCGAGTTGCTCAAATCCGGCCTGTTCGATCGCATTTTTTACTGTTTGGTAGGTTCCAAAGTGGGCTTTTTTGTCGTGAAAGAGCTGTGGGATTTGGCCCGCATGCCGCTTTTTGGCCTCTTTGAGGAGGAGGAGCAGCTGCTGCTCAGAGACGAGTTGTTTGTTGAACCAGATCGAGTCGTCTTCATGGACATGGATCGTGATAGGGGCATTTTCTTGCACGATGGCCAGTTCCTTATTTTCCTTTTGAGCTGCAGTGGCTAGTTGAACGCGGTCGAGCTCAAGCATCGGAGCGACGATGATGAACATAATGAGGACAACAAAGACCACGTCGATCAGAGGGGTCAAATTGATGTGGATCTCATCAGAGTCGGTTGCTCTAGAGGAAGATAATCGATTTTTACGCATAGCTCTTTTTAGGTATCGACCTTGCGGTATTGCAGTTCAATGGCGCAGAGAAGGCGATAGAGGAAATCTTCCATGTCGGAGGCGTAGGCATTGATGCTGCTCTTTAAGTAGTTGTAAGACACAAGGGCAGGGATGGCAATAATCAGGCCGAGGACAGTTGTTACAAGAGCAGTCGAGATTCCGCCGAGGACGGCCATGTTGGAGCCCGCAGCGCCCCCTGCCGTATGCAGTTCCGAGAATGTCACCAAGATTCCCCAAACCGTTCCAAGCAATCCCAAAAAAGGGGCGAGGGTCACGATCGTTGAAAGAATAAAGAGGTTTTTTTCCAGATATTTTTTTTGGGTCGAGATCGTTGTCAGCACATGGGTTTCCAAGACATCGAGGTCTGGGCCGGACAAATAAACTTGAAAGTCTTCTTTGGGGTGCGTCTGTGAGATAAAGAAATGGTTTTTATTGAGGATCTCGACCGTTTTTGTTTTCAAGTCGTAGAAGATATGGCCGAAAGGATGGGGAATTTGCCGGTTCAACGGTTTGGGGAGTTGGTCGAGATCGAGCTGCAATAAAGAGCTGGCGTGATTCTCCAAAGCAGCAGAAAAGAGCGAAGAGATCGACTTGACATGGCGCGTCATCCAGATCTTATGGCAGAGGACGATCCAGCAAATGGCGGAAAGGGCGATCAGGCCGAAGATGATCAGTTTTCCAATCAGGTCAGATTGGGTATAGGCAGTCGTAAAAGAGCCTAAGCTCGCTAAAGGTAATGATACGGACAACATATGCATTTTTTTCTCTGTGGACTCCGTGCTCTTTAGAGAGCGCAGCGAACGCGTGGTGAAATCGTTTCTTTTATTGAAATAATTTGAGTCTGTTGTTGAAAACAGGTTTCGTCGACAGACTCCTAGGGTATATACCAGACTCTATCTGGTTAAGAGCTTGTTTTCCACAGTTTTTTCGTGTTAGGGTGCATACAATGGAATCAATTTTTTGGAAGCTATGGTAGCCCTTCCCTAGCTTCCAAAAAATTGGTTCAGTTATATTTACCTAGTTTTTTTCGTGTTGATTTTTCTAGAAAAAAAATTAACACTAAAAAAATATGCAGGGTTTTTCAGCATGAGTTCTTGCCAAGTAGCGACTGTCGTGAGTTTTTGCAGCAACGATTGGCGCTTTTTCGAACGGTTGATCGGCGAGGCGCGCCTTTTTTCTAAGCAGATCATTGTGACAGTCTGTGATCATTTTTTTGACGGCTCTCCCGAAAATTATGCCTTGCTGCAAACCCTTTATGCAGCTTATCCCGATATCGATTTCATCGAGTTTGCCTATGATCCCTATTTTTCTTATAACCGCTTCACGCCGCTGACGCACGACCATCCCTTATGGAGGCACGAATGGCACAACACGGGACGGTGGATCTCCTATTTTTTTATTGATGAAGAGATTGACTACCTTTATTTTTGCGATGCCGATGAGATCACCGACGGAAAACGGTTTTGCCAGTGGCTCGACTCTTCGGGTTATCGGTCTTATGATGCGCTCCGCCTTGCTTGCTATTGGTATTTTCGGCAGGCGCAATTTCAAGCGCTTGAACAAGATGATATGTGCTTGCTGGTAAAAAAAGAGGCTGTCGGGCCGTCGATGTTTTGGGATGAGCACGAGAGAATGGGGCTTTATCTCAAGATCCCGGGGAACAAAACCCTTCAGATGAAAGGCTTGGACGGCAATCCGCTTGTCCATCATTACAGCTGGGTCAGGACGCAAGAAGAGCTGAAGAAAAAATTTTCTTCGTGGGGCCATTTTTGGGAGCGGGACTGGCAGCGCCTTGTGCAAGAGGAGTTCGAGCGCCCCTTTAATGGAGTGGATTTCATTCGCCGCTATCAGTACACTCAAGTCTCTCCGGTTTTTGATCCGTTAGAGAGGAAAGCCCCTTTGCTAAAGCCGGTTTGCTTTGAAGAACATCTTAACGCGATCGGCCGTTTTGCCCATGTGCGCAGAGTGGCGCGGCAAGAGATGCTTCGCAAAGAGCTGGAGCATGAATTTAGTCTATAGAGAAAAAAATGTATATTGATTCGCATGCCCATTTGACATCCGCAGAGATTTTGCCCGACATCGATGCATTGATCGAGCGGGCTATAGCGGCCAAAATTGAAACGATCGTCAACATCTGTACCGGTGAAGCCTCGCTGCAAGCCGGGATCGCGCTCCACGAACGCTATCCGTTTGTTGTTAACTCGGCTGCCGCGACCCCACACGATGTCGGGACGATCGGAGAACAGTTTTTTCCTCTTGTCAAACAAGCTGCGGAAAAAAAACAGCTCGTTGCCATTGGAGAAACAGGGCTCGATTATCATTATGAGCACTCAGACCGCAAGACTCAGCAGGAACATTTGCTGCGTTATATTGAGCTCGCCAAAGCAACAGAACTTCCTTTGATCTTCCATTGCCGAGATGCTTTTGCCGACCTATTTTATTTCACCGATCAGCATTATGCTGGTCATCCGGCCCTCGTCCACTGTTTCACTGGAAATGAAAAAGAAGCGCTCGCTGCAGTAGAGCGGGGATGGTACATTTCAGTCAGTGGGATTGCCACATTCAAAAAATCGGAAGCATTGCGTCAAGCGATTATGAATGTTCCCTTGAACCGGCTGCTCATTGAAACAGACACGCCTTATCTCGCTCCTCAGAGCAAGAGAGGCAAGCGCAACGAACCCAGTTTCATTACCGAAACGGCTGAAGCTTTAGCCCTTCTATTGAAAAGGCCGCTGCAAGAGATCGCTGCTGCTACAACGGCAAACGCCAATCAATTTTTTTCTTTTTCAAAACGCTCTTGAGCTGTTTAATGTTGAAGATCAGTTAATATTATTTTCAGGTCGGCATATGTCAACGTTATCTGTCCCCCGTGCGTTTATCTGGAGGCGAGTCCATTCTTTAATGGGGCTTTGGCTCGTCTTGTTTTTAATCGAACATTTGCTCGTTAATTCGCAGGCGGCCTTGTGGGTCGGTGAAAATGGCCGAGGTTTTGTCGACATGGTCAACGGGATTCATAACCTTCCCTATCTCCAAGTAGTCGAAGCATTTCTTCTCGGTGTTCCAATCCTCATCCACGGTATTTTAGGGATCAAGTATCTGTTCACGGCGAAGCCCAATTACCATAAAACGGATGGAAGCGCCCCGATCATGCGCACGGGACGCAACCGAGCCTATAGTTGGCAGCGGATCACCTCCTGGATCTTGTTGATCGGCCTAGTCCTACATGTGGCAAAGTTTCGTTTTATCGATTATCCCGACCAGGTCCAGATGGGGGATAAGACCTCCTATCTTATCCCTGTTTCCGTCGATCCCGGGCTTTACACTCTGGCAAACCGTCTTGATGTAGAGTTATATCATACGGAGCGGGTCGATCAGGCTGTGGCGGAGATTCAAGACCGCAAATCAGAAGAATCTCTCCTAACCCTTGCTGAGCAGGTCAAGAAGCAGGATTATACTTGGACGGATGGGCCGATTGCCCAATCTTACGATTCGCAAAAAGCCCTCCTCTTAACTTCCGCTCAAACTTATGAGGAGGACAGGCGCTTTGTTGCAGCTTTGCAGAAGTATAAGTTAACTTCGACTGAGGTCATTGCGGTGGCGCACGATTTTGGGACGGCATCTCTCCTAAGTGTGCGCGACACATTTAAAAGCCCCGTCTATGCTGCCTTGTATACCCTCTTTGTTTTGGCAGCCTGTTTTCATGCCTTTAATGGGTTTTGGACGTTTTTGATCACGTGGGGCTGGATCCTTAAGATGTCGGCGCAGCGCGCCTGGACAACGGTCGTTGTCCTTCTGATGTTCGGTATTATTTTTCTTGGGCTGGCCTCCATTTGGGGAACATATTGGTTGAATTTAACTTATTAAGGATCTCATGGCACAGAGAAAATCAGGTAAAGAAGTCATCGTCGTCGGAGGAGGGCTCGCAGGACTTGCAGCGGCAATGAAGCTAGCTGAAAAAGGCTGCCACGTCAAAGTCGTCTCCGTCACAAAAGTCAAACGCTCCCATTCCGTGTGCGCGCAGGGAGGGATCAATGCGGCCATGAACCTTAAGAATGAAGACGACTCGCCCTTGATCCACGCCTACGATACTATTAAAGGGGGAGATTTTCTTGCAGACCAGCCTCCGGTCCTCGAAATGTGCCTGGCAGCTCCCGGCATCATTCGGATGATGGAGCGTTTTGGATGTCCTTTTAATCGGACGCCGGAAGGCAACCTCGACTTCAGGCGGTTTGGAGGGACCCTCTACCATCGCACCGCCTTTTGCGGAGCCTCTACAGGCCAGCAGCTGCTTTATGCCCTCGATGAGCAAGTGCGCCGCTATGAGGCCAAAGGGCAAGTCGAGAAATTCGAGCATCACGAGTTCATGAGATTGGTGATCGATGAGACAGGCTGCGCGCGCGGGATCGTCGTGATGGACCTGATCGATATGAAGCTCGATGTGTTGAAGGCAGACGCCGTCGTGTTTGGAACGGGAGGCCCGGGCCTCGTGTTCAAGAAGTCGACCAATTCGACTTTCTGCACAGGCGCTGCCAACGGCCGATTGTATATGCAAGGGATGCGCTATGCCAATGGAGAATTCATCCAGATCCATCCCACAGCGATCCCTGCCGAAGACAAATTGCGCCTCATCTCAGAATCGTCGCGCGGCGAAGGGGGGAGGATCTGGGTCTACGGGAATTCCTCTAAAAAGATCCAAGCCCCCGATGGGACGATGATCCCTTGCGGAGTGACCGGAGAGCCTTGGTACTTCTTGGAAGAGATGTACCCCGCTTTTGGCAATCTTGTCCCGCGCGATATCGGCGCCCGCGAAGTCCTCCGCGTCTGCGAGCTTGGCCTTGGAATCGAAGGGAAGGACCAAGTCTATCTCGACGTCTCCCACCTGTCTTCCAAAGTGCAGCATAAGATCGAATCTGTTCTTGAAATCTATCAAAAATACACCGGCGAGGACCCCCACAAAGTCCCTATGCGGATTTACCCTGCCGTCCACTATTCGATGGGAGGAGCATGGGTCGATTGGCCCTCTGCAGATGATCCTGACCGCTGGACCCGCTACCGGCAGATGACCAATATCCCCGGGTGTTTCAATGTCGGCGAATCAGAATTCCAATACCATGGAGCTAACCGTCTCGGCGCCAATTCCCTCCTCTCCTGTATTTTCGGCGGGCTTGTCGCAGGAGTCGAGGTCCCCCGCTATCTCGATAGTCTTGAAGATAGTTATGGGAACATCTCCTCCCGCTGCTATTCAGAGGCTCTTGCAAAAGAAGAGGCGTTCAAACACGACCTGCTGACGCGAAACGGCAAAGAAAATGTCCATCGGCTCCACGACGAGCTTTCTGAGCTGATGGTCAATAACGTGACGGTCAAGCGCAATAACGCCGATCTGAAGAAAACAATCGAAGAGATTAAGAAGATCCGCGAAAGGTATGAATATATTTCTCTGGACGATCATGGCCAGAGGATGAACCAGACCTATGTATTTGCCAACCAGTTCCTCCCCATGCTCGAGCTCGCCCTCGTCATGACCAAAGGGGCGCTTTTGCGCGATGAGTTCCGTGGCGCCCATTATAAGCCGGAGTTCCCCAATCGCGATGATGCCAACTGGTTGAAGACGACGATCGCCACCTACGACCCCGCCCAGGGCGAGCCTGCGATTTCCTATCTTCCCATTGATCTGCGCCATTTAAAACCTGTGCTGCGCGATTACAGCAAAGCAAAAAAAGTCGCTCCTAAGCTAGAAAATATTCCCAGCAATATTCAACTACCTTTATAAGGAAATTCGATGGAAACCCACAAGCCGACCACATTCATTTTGAAAGTCTATCGCGGAGTTCCCTCCCAGCAATACTGGGAAGAGTTTGAGCTCGAGCTAAGACCCTTTCTCAATGTGACCTCCGCTTTGATGGACATTCAGAAAAATCCGATCAATCGCAAAGGGGAAAAAGTCACTCCTGTCGCTTGGGAGCAGGGGTGCCTTGAAGAAGTCTGCGGTTCTTGCTCGATCCTGATCAACGGGCGCCCGCGCCAAGGATGCTCCGCCCTCATCCATCAGATCCTCGCCCAAACAGGCAGCAACACCGTCACCTTGGCCCCCTTGTCGAAGTTCCCCCTTCTCAAAGATCTCGTCGTCGATAGGACTTCAATGTTTGAGAATTTGAAAAAAGTCAGAGCGTGGATCGATGTCGATGATGCGCATGACCGCGGGTTCGGCCCGAAGATCAGCCCGGCCGTTCAAGAAGCGCTCTATCAGCTTTCCACCTGCATGACTTGCGGCTGCTGCACAGAAGCCTGCCCCCAAGTCAACGCCAAGTCAAAGTTCATCGGCCCTGCGCCGATCTCCCAGGTCCGCCTCTTCAACTCCCATCCTGTTGGAAAACTGATGAAGGCTGACCGCCTCCGTCCTCTTATGGAAGAAGGGGGTATTTCTGATTGCGGCAATGCGCAAAATTGCGTCGCCGTCTGCCCCAAAAAAATCCCCCTCACCGAGTCGATCGCCCTGATCGGGCGTGAAGTGGCCAAGCAAGCCCTCAAGGACATGGTTAGTCTTCCCGACGCCGAATAAATTAACAGAGGGAATTGCAAAACACCGATTTCGCGCCAAATTCGCGCTTTTTGCAACTCCCTCAACAGATCGGCCTTCCTTTATTGAAATTTTTTCTCGCGCTCCATGCGCTTGTAAAATTGACTGTCGCCGAATAATTCTTTCCAAGCTTCTTCTCGTGTATAGTCTCGCGATATTAAGCTCTTGAACAAGTTGTTATTTTCGACAAAAGTGATGATTTGTTGATCAATTTTTTCGATGACTTCAGGAAATTCCAGATAATAGTATTCGCTATCAAAGTATAGTTTGTCAGGGTATTTATCAGCCTCGACCTTGCCCAGTTTTTTAATCATGCGGTTGCGCAGTACGTCAAGATCCTTTCCCCCACTTAAAGTAGTTGCATATGGATTTTTTAAAGAAGGAGCCGACTTATCGAAATTTCTTACTGCCGCTTCAAACGTTCTTTCAATGAAAGGCTCCCTGATCATTTTATACTTCTCTACCCTGTTTTCACCTTGTATTTGGCACTTTATGTATGACCAGATCCACTCCGTAGAGCAATTGCGCCCTTTTTGAGCTTGTTGCTCTCTTACCGGCCTTCCTTCTGCTTCTTTTTCTTGAGCGTCCAGTACCTTTGCCCCTGGGATATCTGTGAAGATTTGATAGGCGCTGTTCAATTCCATGCTACCTAATAACAAAGGATGAATGAGATCTGAAGACAACTCGCTTTTGGGAATCCGTACTGTATATTCAGGGTCATATTTACCTGTGAATCCAGGCCAATTATGCCATTGTCTTATTCCTGCTCCGGAATTGAAAATCGAGCAGATCACAGTATCGGGATCTTTTCCTTGTGAAAAACGAATCCCAACAGCATGGCGGCCGTCCTCCTCATTAGAATTGAAGGAGCAAGGCAGTAATCGACTTTTTCCTGTTTTCACAGCTTGAACAATATGATCCGCTTCTTTTTTCAGCAGATGTTCTGCTGGATTTCCTACTAAAGCGGGGTTGTTTCCTGATTGATTAGCTAATTTAAGTAACTGTAGCTCAAGTGCCTGTTCTAGTTCCTGGATCATCTCATCTAATTCTCCAATCAGCTGAGGGTCATTAGGTTCAGATCCCGCTAACTCATTCCTGCGGCTTTTTAGAAAGTCCAGATTAATTTTTAACGGATCGTCTAATCTCATCCCAAGACCGTTCTCGAGGCTCAATGTGTGTCGCAAAAATAAAGGGGTCGCTATTCCGTCTTTGACTCTTGTCTCCAGTTGAGAGCGTAAGGGAGCTAATAGCTTGGCTTTTTCCTGGGGTTCATCAGTAACAATACGCCCCTCCCAAGATTGAGCCTGTTGTACTTTTTCTCCGTGAGAGGAGGATTGCTGTTGTCCTGAAACAGGATGTGTTACAACCTTAGTACTCATGAAATCTCCACATTAAAGATATTAGCAGTTAATTATAATTATACATTAATTTTTAAAAAATCAATATATTATTAATGTTGTTTTAATAATTAATTTGTTTGTTTTTTGAATTAAAGGGGATGCAACCTGTTTAGGTTGTGTGAATTACGAGGATAATGATGAGTGCGCAGTTGAAGGAAGGAATTGCAAGTTCGTGAAAATCAGTAGGTTGTGAGGCTGTTGACGTGCAAGGCTTTCGGTATGAACAGGAG
>CAZEYJ010000199.1:0-15114 GCA_964516795.1 uncultured bacterium | reverse complement strand
GATGCTGAGGCATGGGTCAGGGGGATTTCGGGAATAATTGTAATTGCAAGCGGATTGAAGTTTGCGATCGAAGCTAAAGATAACAAAACAAATTAAACACAAAATAATTTTGCCGCCTTTGGACAGCCGAACATTTCTCTTAACATAATTTAAGGGACTAACAGCCTGAGATTGGAATATTGAATTAAATGGTTAATTATATTCAGGGCTAAGGATTCACAAACACATTTCTTACAACTTCATAATACTTCATAAACTTCAATCAATGTTCAAAGGCGGCTGATTTTAAATACATACTAAAATGGAAAAAGTAAACAAAGCATTTTTCGAGCTGGAATATGGACACTCACATACACTATGCCTGCCAAAGCTAACTGTGTATGAAATTCACCTGCCGGGATCTTTCCTAAATCAAAATCCTCTAATGCTTTTTCCAACATCTGCCGATTAAACTCTTCTCCAATCACAAAAGGATGAGAGCGGCTATAGCCCTTCACATCAACTGCATGTATCTGTAGCAACAAGTGATCTGCCGAATAAAAAAACAGCTCATCGGTAACTACGTCATATGTTTGTCGGATCACTTGCAGATCTTGAAGTCGGGCCGTAAACTCTTCAAATGGTCCTGGATGAAGACTTCGTTCTTCAACTATCTTCATGATTTGCTCATTCGCCAAATGGTCCATGATCATTCCTATAAGTTAAAAAATAAGAGCCTACCAGTGTAAGTCTATCCAGTCTAGCTTTTTAACTATTGAGTTTTTCTCATGGATTCATTTTTCTCTAGAAAAATGAGTCATCAAGAAATCCTTTGCCGGCGCTTCTGATAGCGGTAGAACAATAAGACGGGGGAAATGGTCAACAGGTTGCCAAGGCAGATCATAAGCAGATAGCGCGTTGGCGTTCCAATGTCGATATGCTCGGGAGGAAGAAAACTGACGGTGATCGTCAAGAAACAGCCGCAAAAGCCCAATAAGCAAGCCGTCCAGATGCCGACATTGTTTCCGGGAATTTTAAACGGCCTAGGACGGCCCCGGTAGCGATAATGCAAATAGAGGGCCGATAAAAACATGAGGACATACATCACCATGTACAGCTCTGTGCTGAGCGCTGTCAAAAACCAATAAAAGCCATTGACGCTGGGGACAAAAAGAAAAAGGAAACAGAAAATGCTGACCAAAATGGCCTGCATCAAGAGAACATTCACCGGAACCTGGTGTTTGTTCAGACGCGTAAAAAAGGGAGGCAGAAACCCAAATTCGGCAGCATGCAGCAGCCCTTTTGCCGGAGCGATCAGCCAATTCGTGATGTTGCCTACCGAACCGACGACAATCAAGGCCGCTAAGACGGGAACCAAGGGGCGGAGCCCAAAGACATCAAAAAAGTTGGTGAAGACCTGCATGACCCCTGATACCAAGTTGATCTGATTTTCCGGCAGAACAAACGCAATGGCAAGCGAACCTAACAGCATGCTGATTAAAATAAATGAACTGGAAATCAATACCGCCTTGGGAAAATTGTGCTGCGGGCGATGGATCTCATTGACATGAACACCCGATAATTCCATGCCCAGGAACGAGGCCATGATCGCGATCAGGGCGACCCAGTTCGTTGAGCTTGTTAAGTTCGGAATGATTGTTTCTGAATTGATGTGGATCTGCAAAGGTTTTCCGCTAAATACCCAGGCAACTCCAAGGAGAATCAAAAAAATCATCGGAAAGATCGTTCCGACCAAGACGCAAAAGCTATTGATCCGCGAAGAAAAATGGAGCCCTTTTAAATTGACCAGCGTCATTCCCCAAAAAACAGTGAGGATGCAAGTCGCCAGATACCATTTTTGCTCTGCTAAAGCAGGATTGATCAAATAGGCAAACGTCCCGGCAACAAAAGAAAGGATGGTCGGATACCAGACTATCGTATTGATCCATTGGAGCCAAATCGCCATCATGGCCCATTTGTCTCCAAACGCCCTGCTAAGCCAATAATAAACTCCCCCCTTCTCCGGGAACATCGCAGAAAGCTCAGCAGAAACCAGGGAGATCGGAATCAAAAAGATGATAGCGGACAGGACAAAGAAAAAAATCAGAGAACTTCCAAAAAGGGCTGACGCGGGCAGATTCCGAATGCTGTCGATTGCCGCTACAATGAATAAAACCAGAGAGATCAAAGAGATCTTTTTACGCTTCATTTTCCATCGGCCTCCCGTCGGAGGTTCGCACACCTCCCCGAAAGCCACCCTACTTCAATCTTCTTAAGGCTGTCAAGTGATCTTAAAGACTCTTATTCTGCGTTCAGAGCAACCCGGAAGCCTGTGTCAGGCATACAGGAATTGGGGTCAAATAAGGCTCGTGCTGAGACTTCCAGCTCTTCTGCTGAAGTTAAAAATGAGCCGCCTTTTGCTGCTTTTTTCGCTTCTGTGCCGTCAACCCACTGTCGGACGTTGCCGCTCATGTCATAGCAGCCATAGGGACTGCGCGCATCTTGAGTTGCATAAGTTGTATTCTCGACTGAAAATTGAGTTTGGCCGTTGTAAAAGCCTCTCGGCCTAGGGAATTGCTGCTTCTCGCGGCTCTCCGGGGTTCTGTAATTAGCTCGAGTTGGATCGATCTCATGTGTTCCTGTTCCAAACCGGAACTTGACCAAGGGCTCATCGTCTGTGTTTTGAGGCTGCATCCCTGCAGCTTTTTCCCATTCTGCTTCTGTCGGCAATCGAAGGCCGTAATGTTCACAATACATCTGTGCTCCAAACCAGCTGACTTCAACAACCGGAATGAGCTCCCCTCCGGGCAACACATCAAAACCAATCGAGTTGTTGCGAACGCAAATTTGGATTTGGCTTGCTGGGGATGAAGAATGAGTTTTGCAAATGACATTTCCGTGTTGGTCCACAATGACTCCATTTTGAGCAAGGCGGATTTTTTTGGCTGCGTAAGCTTCGTTCAGCCAGTCGGCAAATTGTGCATTGGACACACTGGTTGTAGCAATCAGAAAAGAAGGAATGTCGATGATGTGCGGAGGTTCTTCCAACGGGCCCAAAATCATCGGCCCCTCTGGAATATATACCATCTGCTGGGTGTGCGGCTCTTCCCCGCCTCCTATCTCTTCTTGATCTTTTTGTTTTTCAGAGCTGTCTTTTTTCGATCCGCCTGCATGGACGGGTGTTTGGATCTTATGTTGAGCAGGAAAGGCTACAGTGACCAAGACAGGAGAACCGGTATTCTTATTCTGAGGAGTTAAAAAGGGTTGCTGGGACTGGTTTTTGCCATTTACCTGAAGAGGAATTCTCTGCTCTCTTTCGGCAGAGGGTTTTGCCGCCGAAGCAGCGGAAGCTCGATCTTGAGATGCGGTTTGTGTCGATGAGCGTTCAGAAGAAGAGGCTGCCGTATTGGGATGGGGAGGAGATGCTTTAGCCGCATTTTCCCCTCGCTGAGCATAAGCTTCATTGATCTTAACTTGGGCGTTTTCTCTCACTTGATCTAACAGCTTGTCGCAATGCTCTTTAAGAAATGCAGCGGTAGCTATCGGGTTTCCTGAAAGTTCTTGCAATGTTTTTGCAAAAGCACTCTGAGAAATCAACCCAGTCCCGCTTTCTTGCATCTGCTTGGCAATAGCTCCTAAGAGGGTATTTAAATTCTGGATAAAAGGGCCATTTTGATTGGCCGGGCTTTGTTGCATTTGGCTGTGAAGTTCATTCAAGGCATTGCTCATCTGATTGAAAGAATGCAGCAGTTGAAGGTTTTGCAGCAAAGATCCCGTCGCGCCTTGAGGCGTCTGCTGATTTAAAAGCAGCGTCATCCAGAGCACCTGCTGAGCAATAAACTTTTGCTGCTGGCCGCCGGTAAATCCCCAATTGCCGCTTGGTTTCTGCTCTTGCATTGACGTCTGTTGAGGAGCCGATGTTTGACTTGTTTGGGGAAGCGACATTTGGCTAGATTTAGGCAGTGCTTGAGCTAAAGGCTCCTGAAGAGTCGGTTCAAAAGTTGGTCCAGGAGCTGCAGAAGCTGCAGCCGCTTCGGGAGCTGGCCCAGGAGCTTCGGAGGCTCGAGCCGGGGCGGGAGCCGCGCCAGGAACTGGCGGCTCAAGCTCAGGAGGCGGCGTTGCTGCAGGATCTATGGAGGCCGAAGCAGGAGTAGGAGCAGAAACAACAGGAGGCGGGGGCTCAAGCGGCGCAGCCGCGGGAGCTGGAGCCGGGCCGGGAGCCGCTGGAGGAGGAGGAGGAGATGGCTCAGGAGCTGCAGGCTGTGCTGTTGAAGAAGAGACTAGAGTGAATGATCCTGTAGACTGTGTTGATAATGCCTGAGCATAGGATGATGTCGGACCGAGGCTGCTAGGAAGAGCCGTTTTCTCGAAGTAAAAAAGGAGCTTATCGGAAGAATAATCGTTCATCAAAGAAAAATCTTTGGAAAGAAGCCCAGACTTAAATAAGGGATCGTAACTCAAAGGAATAGAATATGAGATTGTGCTGGATGACACTAAGAAGCTGCTGCCAGTGCTTTTCGCTTCTCCCCCCGAAGAAGAGGGCGGCAGAAGGGGAAAAGGCTTAAAATCAACTAAAGACATAAGCGCACATCACCAATTAATAATATATAACAATAATTATACAAAATATCGCATTAATTGTCATTTTTTAATTACACTATACAATTAAATTCAAACAATTGCCGATTTAATCACAACAAGCTAATATACAACCACTTAAAGATCTTCTGGAATCAATCTGTTCTTTTCCTGTATGGTGTTGATCAAAGCTAATTTATGAGAACACAAACGCCTCTTCATCTCGCTATCGTCGGCGCCACAGGGGTCGTCGGCCGTGAACTGCTTTCAGTCCTTGAAAAAAGGAGCTTTCCGGTTGCCTCTTTGCGCTGCTTCGCCTCTTCCCAATCGGAAGGCAAGCAAGTCCCCTTCTGTCAAGAATCGATCCCGATCGAGGTCCTCGACGAAAAAAGCTTTGAGGGAATTGATATCGCCATCTTCAGCGCGGGCCACTCGATCGCTTACCAGTATGCGCCGATTGCTGTCCGCTCAGGGGCCACTGTCATTGATAACAGCTCTGCTTTCCGCATGGAAGAAGGGGTTCCTCTTGTCATTCCTGAGATCAATGCCCATGCGCTGCGCGGACACCAAGGGATCATCGCCTCTCCGAACTGCTCGACGACCATTATGCTCATGGCCCTTGCGCCCTTGCACCGGGAATTTAGGATCAAACGGATCGTTGCGGCAACTTATCAGGCTGCAAGCGGAGCCGGCGCCGCCGTCATGCAAGAATTACTAAATGAAACACGCGCTCTTCTTGACAACACTCCCTTTGAAAGGCGGGAGCTTCCTTTTCCCTACGCCTTCAACCTCTTCACACATAACTCCGCTCTTAATGAACAAGACTATGTCGACGAAGAGATCAAAATGCTCTACGAAACCCGTAAAATCCTCGAAGATGATTCGATCTGGGTCAATGCGACATGCGTCCGCGTTCCAATCTTGAGGGCCCATTCAGAAGCGCTCAACGTCACATTTCACAAGCCGATCACGAAAGACGCTGCAATGGCCATCTTAAAAAATGCTCCGGGGCTGACATTGCTAGAAGACCGCTCTCTCAACCGCTTTCCAATGCCAAGCGACGCTTCCGGACATGACCCTGTCTTCTATGGAAGGCTCCGAGAAGACCTTTCTCAACCCAATACTCTCGATCTGTGGGTCGTCGGAGATCAACTGTTAAAAGGTGCGGCTCTCAACGCTGTTCAAATCGCTGAAACTCTTATTGCCGAGGAAATCCTATGCACACCTTTTTGATTTTTCTTCTCTTGATTCTCAATTGCGCTAGTCCCAAGTTGCAAGCCTACTCCCTTTCCGAATACAAGATCTTTGCCGGAAACGCCAGCAAAGAACTCGCTGAAGCTGTTGCCTCCCATCTGGGGACCTCGCTAAGCCAAGTCACGATCGACCGGTTCAATGATGGGGAAATCAAAATCAAAATCGAAGAAAACATCAGGAATACGCCGGTCTTTATTATTCAATCCACTTGTCCTTCTTGCTCAGGAAGCGTCAACGACAACCTGATGGAGCTCTTTCTCCTGATCCGCGCTATCAAGAGGGCCTCTGCAGGACCCATTAATGTGATCATCCCCTATTTCGGATATGCGCGCCAAGATAGAAAAACTGAGAGCCGCGTTCCAATCTCAGCTTCTGATATTGCCATGCTACTGGAGACTGCCGGAGCCGATCATGTGATCTCGATCGATCTGCATTGCGGACAAATCCAAGGCTTTTTCCATAAAGCTCCCGTCGACAACCTCTATGCATCTCCTATTTTCGTCCGCTACTTCTCTGAAAAAACAGATTTAGTGGACCCTGTCGTCGTCTCTCCTGATGCAGGAGGAGTCGAACGGGCAAAAAAATTCATTGAAGGACTGCATGCACTGCATATCGACGCCAACCTCGCCATGATCATCAAACAGCGCTCCGGAGCAGGGATCATCGATAAAATGAACTTGGTCGGAAGCGTCTACGGATGCGATGCGATCATCGTCGACGATATTTGCGATACGGCCGGAACCCTTGTCCAAGCCGCTAAAGAACTGAAACTGCATGGGGCGCGGCGCGTCTTTGCCTGCATTACCCATCCTGTATTTTCCGGGCCTGCCTTAGAGAGGATCGCCAAATCAGAGCTGACAGAAGTGATCGTTACCGACTCGATCACAATTCCCTATTCCAAACCCACGAACATCGTACAGCTCTCGGTCGCAGCGCTTCTAGCCCAGGCTATTGAAGGGACCCACAACGGCTCTTCCATTTCCCACTTATTTAACTTCTAACCGACCACAATAACAAACGAGCCGCTTGGCTCGTTTGTTATACCGAAACAACCTGAAGAATCAGTTTTCGGCTGCATCGGCTTTTTTTCAATATTCGGATCGGATCTGATCCTCGGTCCGCGCCTATGAAAACTACCCCTTCGGATCAGATCAAAACATTAAAGAGCCTTCTTGCCAAAATTCCGATGCTTCAGGTTGTTTCAGTCTATTTCTTTGTTCATTTATTTGCGAACAGCCCAGATCTTATAATCGGCGCTCGATGTCATAAAACAGACTTTTTTTCCCTCATCGGCAAAAAAACGATCGACTGCATTAGCAACTGACGCCATCCAGTAATCGTCTCCAAGGATGAGATGCCCCGGCTTCAGCTTAGGATACCAGGCCTTAAGGTCTTCTAAAACCGCTTCATATCGGTGGTCTCCATCGATGAATATGCACTCGAGGCTTTCATCCTCAAAATCGGAAGCAGCTATAACAGAAGCTTTACGAATGAGCTGGCAACGCTGCTGATAAGGAGCCAATCGGACATTGCTTACCCACTCACACAAATAATCAAAGTTCTTCTCGATCGGAGAAGCACTGAATCGTGAGATCTCCTGCTGGAATCCATCAGCGGGATCATAAGGTATATAGGGATCGATTCCCACATACTGTTCAATTCCTGTGTTCTTAAGAAGAAACTCTGCATGCCCTCCTAAAGCAACGCCGATCTCCACCACTTTTTTGTAGCGGTTCAGACGAATGACCTGAGGCAAGACGTCATAATAAAGGGTTTTCCATCCATTGGCATCTTTATAAGCTGCGAGCTGTTCAATCTTCTCACGGACCTGCGCTGGAAGATTTTCATCTTGTGCATATAGAGCGCTCTGCACTCCGCATAAAAAAAAGACGCCCAAATAAAAGTTCATTATCAATCGAGTCCACATTGCGATCTCCTTGTCAGTTTTTTTGGACGTTACAGATATAAAATATTTTTTTCTTTTTTCCCATAAAAATATTCTAAGCTGCTATATACCGAACGTGCCTCAAAAATTGGATTTTCGGCTGCGCCAAAGTCTCGGAGTTGAAATTTTTTAGAGAGAGACTATATTGCGTTAATACAGCCCCATACCGACAAACAATCTAAAAAGACGGTCGCGATGCGCAATGAACCGCATTTTGAACAGAAACGCAAATGGTGGATCCTCGGGGCGATGACGACATCAGTCTCCATGGTGTTCATCGACGTGACTGTCCTTCCCGTCGCTCTGCCTACCATCAGCCGAGAGCTCAATTTCTCTGAGCTGGGACTGCAATGGATCCTCAATGCCTACACCCTTGCCCTGACGGTTCTCGTCCTCGCAGGCGGCAAAGTGGCCCAGCTGTTCGGTTTGAAAAAAATTTTCTGCTTCGGCATCAGTTTGTTCGCCCTTGCTTCAGCCATGTGCGGACTGGGCAATACAGAAAGTTGGCTGATCATCAGCCGGATCTTCCAGGGAGCCGGAGGAGCCCTGATGCTTCCCTCTACTCAAGCGATCATTGCCCACAGCTTTCCTTCTCAGCAAAGGGGAAAAGCGATCGGCATTTTCATTAGCATCGGATCTGTTTTTCTGACGTTAGGGCCCCTGATTGGCGGTTATTTGACCCAATTTGCTTCATGGCGCTACGTCTTTTGGATCAATCTGCCGATTGCTGGAGCAGGGCTTCTCCTGACTCTATTCACTGTCCCCTCCTTTCCTAAGTACAAAGGCTCATTTGATCTGATCGGTTTTTTAGCCAACCTCGCAAGCATCTCGGCCATTGTCATCAGCATCATGCAAGCGCAGCAATGGGGCTGGCTCTCCCTGCCCACTCTTTCCCTGCTCAGCTTTGGAATCGCCCTTCTGGCATTCATGGTCCGCAAAGAGCGAAGCGAACCCTCTCCCCTCATCGATGTCGAGCTGATCAAAAACCGCTCAGTCTTTCCCAGCCTCTTGGTAGCCGGAACAGCCCAATTTACCCTCATCATCACCGTCTTCTGGGCGATCTATTTTCAAACGATTTTAGGATATTCTCCTTCGGGTGCGGGCAATATCACCTTTCTTGCCAATATCCCCTTTCTTATTGCTGCTCCGCTCGCTGGGGCCTGCGTCGATCGGTTTGGGCCGAAATTGCCGGTCTGCATCGGCTTTAGCCTGATCTTCCTCTCGCTTATCTCGTTTATCTCGATCATCAATACAGCCACTCTGTGGCAGCTTCTCCCCTCAATCATTTGCTTTGGCTTGGGAATCCCCTTTATACAGACCCCAAGCGCCACCTCTCTAATGAGTGCCTCTCCTGTTGAAAAACGGGCTACGGCTTCCGGACTGCTGATCACCAGCCGCCAATTTAGCTCAACGCTTAGTCTTGCCATCCTAGGAACTCTCTATAGCCATCTGTCCAACTGGCGTTTTTCCGTTCTTATGCTAGAGCAGCCTGTTGAAGGAAACTTGGACCCTCGCCAATTTGAAGGACTGCTCTCCTATAATCCAAGCGCAGTCCAATCCTTACAACGGCTCTCCCCAAAGACTGCGGCCATCGTTGAGGCAACCTGCAAAGAAGCGGCCATTACGGGATTTTACGCGATCAATATCGCTGCTGCCCTCGTTGCGTTCTTAGGTCTTTTGATTGCACTTAAATGGATGAAAAAGAAGCGGAAAGAGGCTTAGATAAAACCAGCTCCTGCTTGGTCACCGGATGGCTGAAGGCCATTTTTCCATGGTGAAGAGCGATCGAACCTTCGCTCCATCCCAGCAAAGAGCCATATTTCCGGTCGCCAACAATCGGCGAGCCAATATGCGAGAGCTGCGCGCGGATCTGATGGTATCGCCCTGTCTCCAGTTCGATCTCGAGAAGCACGCCCCGAGGAGAGCTATGGCAGCTCCGATAGGAAAGGATCGCCTGCTTGCCTTCCGAATGGCCCTCGGGGACGATACGGGCGCGATGCTCCTCATGCACTAAATAATGAGTTAAAATTCCTTCTTCGGGCTGAGGGGCTTTTTGAACAAGGGCATAATACCACTTTCTGATCGCTCTCTGCCGCATCATCTCTTGAAGGCGGCTGAGCGCTTTGCTCGTCCGAGCAAAGAGGACAAGTCCGCTGACCGGCTTGTCGAGCCGATGGACCGGCTCTAGAAACACCCGTCCCGGCTTATCATATTTTCTCTTGATCCAGGCTTTAGCTAAATCGGTAAGATTCTCCGAACAACCGGGGGCCTCCTGCGTCGGAATCCCTCCCCGCTTATCGACCACGAGCAGATGGTTATCGACAAAAATGATCTCCATCAGCTCCTCTGGCGAACCACTTCATATAACAACAGAGTCGTTGCCGTCGCCACATTCAACGAATCGGCAACTCCAAGCATCGGAATGCGCACACAGATATCGGACGCTTCCATCCACCGCTTCGACAAGCCCAGCTGCTCTGTCCCGACAGCGATGGCCACAGCCCCTTTCATCTCCGTCTTAGTGAACTCTTCAGAGGCCGACGGAGTCGCTGCAACGACCTTAATCCCCTTTTCCTTTAACCAAGCGAGCGTCTCTTCGCTCTTCGCCTCAACCACAGGCAGAGTAAACAATGTGCCAACGCTCGCGCGCACCACATTCGGATTATAAAGATCTGTGCACCTATCGCAGACGATCACCCCGTCCGCTCCCGCCGCATCGGCAGATCGCAAGATCGTCCCTAAATTCCCCGGTTTTTCAATCGCCTCGGCAACGACCAAAAAAGGATTGTGTTTGCCGGCAATACTCTTGGCCAAATCGGACAACTCCCATTTCATTTGCACACCCACTGCCACAAGCCCATCGGGCCGGTCGCGATAGGAAAGCTTTTCAAAAACGTGAGGCGCGCAAGGCCAAATATCTGCTCCCATCTGTTTGACCTTCTCGATCAATCCCCTTTCATTTTCGCCTAAGAAAAATTCAGGGCAGATAAATAAAGAGCGGATGCGGACCCCTCCGTCGACTGCGCGCGCAAGCTCTCGGTAACCTTCGATCAAAAATAACCCCGTTTGGTTCCTGTCTCTCCGCTCATTGAGTTTAAGAGCTGCCTTGAGCTTAGGATTTTGCATACTTGTGATCACGTTTAGCATGAGATCCATCTCGCATAACTGCCTGAAGGAATATCGCACCCATTCTCTGCAGGGATGATCATCTCGCCTGAAACAATCTTCCCTTGATTGGCGCCCATCATCTGTTCGAGCAAATAACGCATCACCAGCGGAGTCATCCCCGGCGTATGCGTCGTAAAAAAAACAAACAGCGGCCGATCGCTCAAGACATCGCGGCAAAGGGTTAAAATCTCATGGATGTCCCTCTCGATCTTAAACACCTCTCCTTGCGCGCCGCGACCAAAGCTCGGCGGATCAAGGATGATCCCCTCATAACGCACCCCGCGCCGCTTCTCCCGCTGCAAAAATTTGATCACGTCGTCAACGATCCAACGGATCGGAGCCCCTTGAAGCTGATTGAGCGCCGCATTTTCGCGGGCCCAGCTCACCATCCCCTTCGAGGCATCGAGATGGCACACCTTGGCGCCCGCTTTTGCCGCAGCGAGCGTCGCCCCGCCCGAATAAGCGAATAGATTCAGGACATTCGGAGGCGTGGTCTGCCCACGGATCAAACCGTCCATCTCCTTCCAGAGCAAACTGTGCTCAGGAAAAATCCCCAAATGGCCAAAATCGGTCGGAGCAATTTTAAATAAAATCCCTTGGACCTCTGTAGTCCATTCTTTGGGCAGCTTCTGGTTGAACTTCCAGGTATTGCCTCCATCTCGACTGAAATGGGCATCAGCTTCCCTCCATCTTTCAGCAGAAAGTTTCCGGTGCCAAAGCGCTTGCGAGCAGGGGCGGACGATCCGGTATGGACCAAACTGCTCAAGCTTCTGCATCTCGCCGCTGTCAAGGAGTACATATCGCGTCTTCATGGAAAGAACCAACCCTCATTAAAAGAGGAAAGGATACTACCAAAAAAGCCAGTTCTAAACCACAAAGGAAATTAACAGGCTTTTGTTGTTTGAGGAGAACAGCGAACCTTCAATTATTTTTTATTTTTCGCCGCCGCCTGTCCTCCATTTGCTGCAATTAAAAATTTTATTTAAACTTAAAAAGCTTCGTAAAAGAGGAGATTTTTAAAAAATGGGGAGACAATTTGACACCATCTCATAAATATATTATAATTAGATTCTTTATTAAATAAAATATAGGTTTTTATTATGAATCCAGTAAACAATTTAATTGCTATAACGCAAACCCCTTTTATAGCACAAAATCCTCAAAATCATTCACAGAATTCAAAGGACGACCTGTACAATGCTTTGCAAACGGGAGACCTTAACTTAGTACAAGAAGCGATAAAAAAAGGCGATATCGACATCAATGATTCTTTTGATGAAGATGGGAATACTGCACTCCATGTAGCGGCCGGGAAAGGCTTTCTAGACATAGTAAAATATCTCATAGCACAAGGAGCTGCACTTGACAAACACAATCGAAAAGATGAGCTTCCCCTAGACAAGGCAATAGAAAGCGGCAAGGCAAGGGTAGTCAAAGCGTTGATAGAGACCGGATCCAATGTCGAAGAGAAACATCAAGGTAAAATAAAATCACTTGACTCCGTAATTTTCATACACAAAAAACTATACATCAATATCCACACAGGGCCGCAAAGCGGAACTACGCCACTCCACACAGCCGCCCTAAATGGAGAATGGCAAAAAGTCAAAGATCTGTTAACTAAAAAAGCTCCCGTTAATGCTAAAACTGAAGATGGCATTACGCCACTGCATTTGGCAGTACTCAAGGGCCATTCGAAGGTAGTCCAACTGCTATTAGATAACAAGGCTGACGTTAATGCTAAGGCTAAATCTAAAGATAATGGTGAGATTACGCCGCTTCATCTTGCCGCAAATTATGGGCATACAGAAATCGCCAGGAAACTATTAGCCAACCATTCACTCATCAGCACTGATAACGTTGGGAGAACGCCACTGCACTGGGCAGCACGAAATGGACATCAGGACATTGCCCAGCTACTCTTAGATAAAGGAGCGACCCTCGATGCAAAAACTATAAAAAATTGGACACCGCTTCATATGGCCGCAGAGCATGGACATCTGGCTCTAGTTAAGCTCCTGCTAAATAGGAAAGCTAACCCCAATATAAGAAATAACGACGAAAGAACAGCACTTCATTTGGCCGCACAAAATGGACATCTAGCTGTTGTCGAGCTGCTACTATTAACTCAACAAGTTGACATCGAAGCAAAAAATAAGGATGGGTGGTCACCGCTCCATGTAACCGCTGGCAATGGGCATCTGGATATAATTGAGCTCCTGCTAAAGAATAAGGCTAATATTAATAGTAAAGATTATAAAGGGTATACGCCACTGCATCTCGCAGCATATTTTGGACGTCTGGATGCAGTCAAGCTGCTAGCAGGGAAAGGAGCTGACCTTACTACAAAAAATAATACTGGTAAAACACCGCTCGAAATAGCCCTAACTGAAAAAAATCATCCTGATAAAAAACCGCTCGAGGTAGCCCGATATGAGGATATAGTCAAGTTCCTGAAAGGGATGTCTAACCCTGTACAAAATGGAAATCTGAAAAACCAGCTTGTGTTGGATCAACCGGTTAATGACAAGGGAATGACCCGACTCTGTTTGGCCGCACAAAATGGAAATTTGGATGAGGTCAGGAAACTGTTAGATCAAGGGGCTAACGTTAATACTACAGATAACGAGGAGTGTACGCCACTGCATTGGGCAGCAACAAATGGACATACGGAAGTCGCGGGGCAGCTGTTATTAGATCAACGGGTTAACGTCCATGCTATAGATAAATCGGGAAGAGTGCCACTGCATTGGGCAGCACGATTTGGACATCAGGATATTGTCCATCAACTGCTAGATAAAGGAGCGAACATCGATGCACGAACTATGAAAAATTGGTCACCGCTTCATATGGCCGCAGAGCATGGACATCGGGATGTCGTTCAGCTCCTGCTAAATAAGCAAGCTAACCCCAATATAACAAATGTCGATGGAAGAACACCTTTTCATATGGCTGCACAAAATGGGCATCTAGCTGTTGTCGAGCTGCTCCTATTCACTCCACAAGTTGACATCGAAGCAAAAAATAAGGAAGGGCGGTCAGCACTCCATATAACCGCTGGCAATGGTCATCTGGATATCATTGAGTTCCTGCTAAAGAATAAGGCTAACATTAACGCTAAAGATTATACTGGGCACACGCCACTCCATATAGCAGCATATTTTGGACATCTGGATGCAGTCAAGCTGCTAGTAAAGAGAGGAGCTGACTTTACTGCAAAAAATAATGCTGGTAAAACACTGCTCGAATTAACCGCAGCTGCAAAAAACACTGCTGGTAAAACACCTCTCGAAGTAGCCCAATACGAGAAGATAGTCATGTTCCTGCAAGAGGCAGCGAAACGCTCTAACCCTGTACAAAAGGGGAATCTGAAAGATCCGCTTTCGTCTGGTAAGCCTTTGAAGCACACGGGAATGAATCCACTTTGTTTGGCCGCACAAAATGGAAAGGTCGATCAGGTCAGGAAGCTGTTAGCTGAAGGGGCTGACGTTAATACTCCAGATAACAAGAGTGGGGGGTCGCCACTGCATTGGGCAGCATTTAAAGGACATGTTGAAGTAGTCAAGCTGCTGTTGTTAGCTCAACAGGCTAACATTCATTGTAAAGATTCTAAGGGGCTTACGCCACTGCATTGGGCAGCAGATTCGGGACAGTTGGATACAGTCAGAGTGCTAATAGAGAAAGGAGCCGACCTTAATGCAAAAAATAATGCTGGTAAAACACCATTGCAACTAGCTTTAAGGAACAGACATCAGAATATAGTCCCATTCCTGCAACCTACACAAATTGGCGATGATACCTCGCTTCATCACGCCCCACAAGACGGACGTTTGGAAAAAGTTAAGAAGCCGGCTGTAAGTGAACATAGTACCCCAAAAAAACTTGTTACCGAATTCGAAGGCGATCCACAAGCAGCCAATGTCAGCAATTTGGATTTGAAGCAGCCCCTTTATTTGGCTGCAAAAAATGGAAAACTTGAGTTAGTCAAGTTTCTAGCTACAAAAGAGAACGTCAATGTAGAAGATAGCAATGGATTAACTGCATTGCATTATGCAGTGGAGTCCGGAAATCTTGAGATGGTAAGTGTTCTTTTAAGCAGGGATGCTCACTTCGATGCAAGTATAATAAAACTAGCTGTGAGTAAAGATATTCCCTGGGAACAACTTCTAAACTATGCTGTTGAAGCAAAT
>CAZEYJ010000198.1:0-7602 GCA_964516795.1 uncultured bacterium | reverse complement strand
GTTGAACATCTCTATACTACGTATCCTGGGGAAACCTCAGAGCTTTACGGCTTCGGGTTCAGCTATTCGAAAGTCCTCGACGACCTTCCTATTGATCGAGATTCTCTCGAGGAGAGGATCCTCCAAAAAGAGTTTGACCTCATTATCTATGGATCTGTCCACAGAGGCTGTCCGCTTCTAGATTTAGTCAAGCAAGTCTATGAGCCTGAAAAAATCGCCTATATCTGCGGAGAAGACATCCATAAATGCAAATACAAAGACCTCCCCTGCCTATTCTTAAGGGAATTCGAAGAGCCCTCGCCTTAAGAGACAGCCTCTAATGAATAGTCTAAAAATAACCGGATCTCTTCTTCTTTTGGCCGCGTCCGGCCATCTGATAGCAGAGGTCCACGTCATCATGACATCTGCGCTGATCGATGTCGATTATGAAAGAAGAAAAAAAGAATACTCCAGAGGAATAAGCACCATTCAATCCTATGGCTTCGAACCATGGATCATCGAAGCCACTCCCATCACCTCCTCTTTCCTCGATGAGATCACCCATCAAGTTCTCTATCCCCAGACCAACAACCCTTCACTAAGAAACAAAGGGGTCAACGAAACCTTGTCGATCCGTGCATCCCGTCCCTATCTCCCGTTCGGTGATGAAGACATCATCATTAAAATCACAGGAAGATACTGGCTATACGACCGGGAACTGATCGATATCATCCAAGCTACCTCCGATGACTATGATGCCTACGTTTGCTTTGGCAAACACTTCCTCCTTCCGGACCAGATCTTCACAGGAGGCTATGCACTCCGCTGGAAATATCTCAAACAGATCATCCTGGAAATGGACCTCGAAAAAGCAGAGATCGAGTTCATCTCGATCGAACAGCTCTTTGCCGAATTTATCCGAGCTCACCATCTCCGGACCAAAATCGTCGATCCGCTCAACATCGAGGCCAGGATCTTTTTCAACGACTTCTGGCCTATCAATTACATCCGCAGATGGTAATTTTTGATGGATATTATTTAAGATCTATGATCAAATTCCTCCCTCGTTTTCATCCCCATAAAAACTCAAAAAAATGAGGAAAAATGGCAGCATCAGCAATCCAAATCAGAGCCCCGGAAGCAATCCAAACCTTTTTCCAAACCCTTTATGCAGCAGATCCTGAAGTTATTGAAAATGAAGAAAGCCCTATCTGCTTCCTCCCCGAAAAATCGATCTCCATCACCTTCGACCGCTTTCGCGGATGCCACATCAAAGTGCTCCATCCGATCGACTGCGACATCCCGACTGCAAAAAAAGCCATCCAACAACTGGCCGATACCTTTATTCAAACTCAAAGTTGCCGCTCCCTTTGGATCGACACAAAAACCCCCGTTCAAGCCAATCTCCTCTTTGCGATAGCTCCCGATACCTTCGAAATTGGAAACAGGAACAAAGGCGATCTGATTTATGATGCCAATAGAAAAACGATCCATCTTTACACATGGCTCAACCCAAACGAACCCTGCCCGATCCCTCCCGGGGCCACCCACAACCTCGGCACTTCCTCGGCGGTGATCAATAAAAAAACAGGAGAAGTCCTCCTTGTTGAGGATGAAGGCCGATATGGTGTTTGGTCTTTCCCCGGAGGGAGCTACGAACTGAACGCAGACGCTAACGCCTCAGCTGCCGCAAAACGGGAAACCAAAGAAGAAACCGGATTTGATATCGACGAGGCCAATTGCTCTGAGTCTTCCCTCGTTTCCGTCATGGAAATCGCTTCGACCTACTTTGCCCCCGGCGTCAACCTCGTCTTTACCTATTTTGTGAACCCTGAAACTCCACCCGAACTCACTCCCCAACCCGGTGAGATCAGACGCGCCCAGTGGGTGAAAATCAAGCAGATCTTCAATCAAAAAAAATTTGAAGGAATGAGTTTCAGTCCAGAAGTCAGGCCGGCGATTTATGCAGCAATGCAAGAACTTGGGTTTAACCCACAATCCGCCAGAAGAAACTTGACCCTCTTCAGCCCCTCGGCAGGAGTATCTCCATCACTATGAATGATCTTTTCTATAACCATTAGCAGCAAGATGGGCATTGCGCGTCGGCTCCGGCAAGCGATGCCTTTTTGAACAGCGAAAGATCCATTCCGCCGCCGTATCCAGTGTGATCCTATGGCCTGCAGAGATGATCAACGGAGCGCACCTCCTCTTCGTCCGCAAACAGGCCCCGATCTCTTTTTCTTGCCATGTTAATGCCACCCTGCTGCCCGGCTCCTCCGACAAAGGGCCTGCCGGCTCGCCGACAAGGATCGACTTGGCGACGCCAATTGTAGGGATGTCCAATAACACTCCCACATGACAAGCCACCCCACACCCTCGAGGGTGGCTCACCCCATGGCCATCGACCATGATCAGCTCGGGCCGCTCTGACAACTGTTCGCACGCTTGCACCAAAATCGGCGCTTCGCGAAACCCTAACAATCCTGGCACATAAGGGAACTCCTGTCGGCTTGCTTTCCCGACACTCTCTCGAATCGCAAAGGAAGGATAAGACAGCAGAACAGCCGACCCAAAAATCATCCGGCTCGGATCAAACGGCATATGGCTGACATCGACTCCAGCAATCCTCTCAACGCAACACGGCAGCTCGTCGCGTAAAACCACCTGGTGCGCTATTTCTTTCTGTGCCCGCAAAGCCTCTTGGACATCCCGAAGAAAAAGCCAACTTTTATCTAGCAAACGCATGAAAAGGCTTGGTGTCGTGGAACAATTCAATAGACCCAATCAGATTATCCCGAAAGGTCATCAATACAGCCGTCGTCAATTTCCCGACCGACAATGGATACTCGACATCAATTGCCAACATCACCTGATCTCCTGAGCCAAATTTAGCGCGGACCTTTAAATTCGTAAAAGCGGCCATAAACCGAGTCATCGCATCAGAGATAGAGCCTCCTTGAGACTCTCTGGCAAAAGGGGAAATTAATTGGACCTCAGGGTGCCAATACTGCTTGACCTTGGCCAAGTCCTTCTCATTCATCGCTTGATAATACGACTCAGCCATCTGTAAATAATTTGTCATACCTTCTCCTTTCCGGTTGATGGAAAATTCATTATAGTTTACAATATTGAATATGTCAAGAAAACGTCCATACAATTCAGAAAAAAGGCTCGCTGGAGCTCGCGAAAACAGAGAACAAATCCTCCAGACCGCAAAAAAACTTTTTGAAGCCAAAGGGTTTGACCAGGTCACCATTGAAGAGATCGCATCCCACTCTAGCGTCTCATCCCACCTGATCTACTCTCTATTTAAATCGAAGCTGGGAATTCTGCGCGTGATCATGGACGAAGTCTTTCCTCCGGACCAGTTTGAAACCCTCGTCGAATCTTCTAGGCATGGAGCGCCTAAAAACCGCCTGCAATTTTCAGCTAAAATCGCCCGAAAAATCTACGACGCAGAAAAAACGCAGATGCATCTTTTCAAAGGCGCAGCCCTCCTCTCTCCGGAATTTAAAACCCTGGAGGAAGAAAAAGAAAAGCGGCGCCATAAGCGTCAAAAAGAAACAATCCAATCTCTGCGCCGGGAAAACGCCCTTAAAAAAGGACTCAGGCCAGGCGACGCCCTCGACCTTCTATGGGCGCTCACCGGACGAGACCTCTATCGAATGCTTGTCATCGACCAAAGCTGGTCTTCCAACCGCTATGAGCAATGGCTTGGGCAGCATCTTGCGCAAACTCTTCTGGATTAAAACAAGGCCCCTTAAGATACTATCAGATTGATAGAAATCCTAAATCAAGGAGCCTTCACATGAAACACATCCTGCTATGCGCCATCGCTGCCGCCAATTGGCTCGGCGCAAATGAATCTGGTTCGTCTGTTCTGATCGAACAGATGACAAACTTGATCCAAACTCAAAACTACCAAATGATGGATGCAAAGGACTTGAAAAATCTCGGATCGGAAGAGAATGATATTGATCTGACCCAATTCACATCTCCACAACTCATCATCAAATGCTCCCAAGGATCGACCTTTCCTCTTAACTTTTCTATCCATGGCGAATCCCTTTCCCTTGCAAAAACTCCCTGCGAGCTCAAGATCAACAAAGACCTTTATCTGGCCTTTTTCGAAGAAGAGCTGCTTATCAGCTCCGATCTGCAAAACTGGGATACCCTTGGAGATTTTTGGTCAGGGAGCTGCTCCTTCGGCGTCACCATTGACGATGGCAACTTGATTACTGATTTTGATTTGACATTTGATCAATAAAAAAGCAGTAAAGTCGAGATAAAAACTTCGAGATATTTGCCCTTAAGGAGTACCTTTAAATATGGCAGCTTATTCTCTTGTCCAGTCTTCATTGAAGAGGCCCACTTCCTATGCTGAGATCGATCCGCTCTTAACATATGGGAGAAAAAATGAAGAGGATCCTCTGCAAGCCGAGGACCCTTCTTATTATCATCATTTGTTCCCCCTTTCCTATTGTCATGATTCCCTACTCCAAGGAAAAATTTGGCAGGTTTGGGGCCGAGTTTGCAACCAAGTCAATCAACGCCAGGAAAAATTCCTCAAGATTTCTATCAATTCCCCCTCCTCTCAACTCTTCCAATTTCTTCTCAGAATGAATCCGGAAGTCAAATTAGCAACAGAAAGGAATGGGGAGATCAGCGTCTCTTTTCATTATAACGAATGCGATCAAAAACATCGGATATTCTCAGATGACTGGAACTCAACATTCCCTTTATTTCCTATTTTGCCATCTGTTGATGGCGTGAAAAGTCATGCGGTCCGTTTCGTTCATCCCAACCAATTTAACGCTTCCTTAAGATATCTGCATAAACTGATTGAAATCGCTGAAAAAATTCAAGGCTGCTTAATTGAAAAGAAAAAGTCATTGCTCGTGCCTGCCGCCGGTTACGATCGGATTTTTCTTCGGAAGATCATCGTCCAGCTGTTTCCAGGACAGGTGAAAAAAAAATTCAATAAATCGATTAGCCTACATGGAGGCTTGAATATTTCATTGCGCAACGTGGATGCAATGGACGAAAAAAGCCTAGAATCTTTGCAAAGGCTCAAGCACTTTGTCTGCCTTTTGGTCCAAAGTGGATCTTTTCATAGTCAACCTTCTATTGACATAGGACAGTGTTTCAGAGAGGTTCCAACTTCTCCTGCAAGAAAACAAACTAGCGCCCCAGCTATTTCTTCCGACGAAGGAATGCAAAGGGAATTTGACATGGCAATTTCTCTGTTTGCCTCCTGTATCTGCTCCGTTCTAAAGAAGCGGAACTGTGAGCCTCCTCCTCTTGATGAAGTTGATGACTGGGAAGCCATTTGGCTTAACATGTACCGGGATCCTTTTATTTTGCGCACTTTCGCTGCAGAACTGCAGCAGTTTTTATGGAGTGGATCAGATCTAGAGAAAAAGAAAATCGATCAACTTGCAAACTGCAAAAATCTAAAAGAGTTTAATTCATTGCTTAGTAGGATGACAGATGAAAAAGGCATTCTTTTTAGAGAACACTTGAGCAAAAAATGCAGTTATTCATTGATCAAAGTCAGCCTCGATTTTTATTTGTCCCAAAGTGGAAAAATGAAGAGAGTGATCAATCAGGCTGCTCTATTGAAATATCAAATCGAATCTGCTCGGTTTGCCCCTCTTTCATCCCTTCATTTTGGTTCTTTGCTCAGGATTGGAATGGACCAAGTCGCTCAATCCTACTTCCATCCGCACTCTTCTTATCCATCGGTCTCTATATGGATCAATGGAAGACAATTCGATGTGGGTGATCCGCCGCTTCCGGTTTTCGAATATTACAAACGGATGATCGAAGCGCTTTATTTTGTAACGAGCAAAGAGAAAATCGATGGCTCTATCTATGCCAGCAATCTAATAGAAAAATGCCCCTTTGAAAGGGGACCGATTGCCAGCTTATTATCTCTAATGCTGAAAGCCGGATCTTTTTCTTCCTTTGGATATGCCGATTCTGCCCTTCGTGCGCAGATTTTTAAGCCTTTGCCCGGTTATAGCATCAAGTTCCCAAATCCTCCGGACAGCCCAACCTGTGAATTTTTCGCAGCTGAAAATCTTGATTTTACAACGATCCGCACAGGAGTCTACGATCTATGCAAAAACCAAAAAAAAATAGGGGAATTTGTAGTGAAATGGACTGTAAATGTCACCGAGGGAAATTTATCCTCTTGGATCACAATTCCTATGATCGATGTGTTTGATGTCCAAAACGATCCTCACGAGAATATTTTTAAAATGTTCGATCTCACAAAAAAAATTTTGTGATAAACCTCAGATTGTCGATTATTTCTATAAATTTCCACATTGAGGCGGTCCATGTCAATAGAAGGCATCTCAGGGTCCCAAGGGCCTTTTCATCCCAATTTTCACCCTCCTTCCAAGCGCAATTGGTCACAAGCAGAACAGGCTTATCGCAAAGCGGTCGCAACATTGCCGGATTCGAATGAGCGCCACGCCGAAGTCGGCCTCATTTTCCCCAAGGAACACCCTGAAATTAAACAGCTCGGCAAACAAGAAAAAGAAGGCTACGGCTCCCATCGAGTGGGATCGGTCACAAAAACATTTACCACCTTTTTAGCTTTCAAGCTCATTCAGCGCGGCCTGCTTCCCCTTGGCCTAACCACACGATTGGGCGACATTTTTGGCCGCGAATTTTTAGAACAGGTCTTTGACAATCCCGATCTCGCTCAAGAGATGACATTAGAACAGCTCCTATCGCACACTGCAGGCATCGAATACAGCGACCATTGCCGCGAGCAAAAAGCCTCGGCTCCGACATTGTCGCAACGCTTTCTCCAAGAAGCGCAAGAGGGGAGAAAATTCCGTCATATCGTCCATCCGGGAGATCGGGTCGGACACTACAGCAATGCAGGACTTGCCGTCGCAGGACTCATGCTAGAAAAAGCCTATAACGACAAAGAAAAAACCGATCTGTCTTTTGCCCAAATCATGCAACGGGAACTCTTTGAAACAGTCTTTGACATGAGAGAGTCTGTGATCAAACCGGGGCCAACGCAAGATCCTATCCAATCCGCCGCAGGCGATATGAGCTCCTCCGTCCCCGACCTTTTAAAAGCCGCCCGCAAGCTGCAACAGGAGGAAAATTCCCTGCGGTCGTTCTTTGGACAAAATTGGCAAGAAGAGATGTTGAAACCTAGAGATCTGTTTAAACTATTCGGCCTCGGATGCGAAGCGGGAAGCTCTAGGATCGAACATAAAGGACTCAACCGGGAATTGTTTGGCAACGAAGAGCGGGACGTGAGTGCAATCGTCATTTTCCCCCTTTCATCCGATCAACCGGGATTAGTCGCCATGTGCGACTCCAACGCGCTTGGCCCCTCTGACGAAGGACAGCAATTCATCCATGCTTTGGAGTCTCTAGTTAAAGAAGAACCCCCAATACAAAAAGAACAGCCGCCAAGCCGGGCTCCCATCGCTTTCTATTGTCCTGATGGCCCAAACACCTGTCTTTTCCACGGCAATGCTTATTTGATCACAGACTGCGATCCATTTAAAGACAACCCCAAAACAATCCGCTGCTCTCTCAACGGAATGCCATGCACCCTTAAAAGAGATGCTCAGCAAGATCAAGAGG
>CAZEYJ010000197.1:0-12558 GCA_964516795.1 uncultured bacterium | reverse complement strand
TATCCCAAGATCAAGGAAATTTTACGAGGATCTAGGTTTTACAGCTGCATCCTTTAGTAATGAGCATTTTGTCGCCTTTCAAACGCCGGGTATCGTGCTTTGCCTTTATCCTGCGGCGCAGCTGGCCGATGATGTAACGGTTGATTCCCGTGGTACAGGATTCCGAGCGGTCACATTAGCCCATAATGTCGCTAAGAAAGAGGAAGTGCAGGCGATTTTAGAGGAGGCAGCTAGCTATGGCGCGACGATTGTTAAAAAGGCACAAGATGTCTTTTGGGGCGGACATAGCGGCTATTTTGCTGACCCGGATGGACATCTATGGGAGATTGCTTGGAATCCTCATTGGTCTTTAAATGAAAATGGCCTTGTAGAATTCAATAATAGCCTTTAAGGTTCATGATGAGTTACTTTGTTATCTTATTTCTTTGCATAAGCCAGCTGGTATTTGGTTCTAGTGCCATGGAATATTTTGCGTCGGATGCAACAGAGCGCTTTGTAGAGGAAGAAGCCGAGATCACACTTCTCAATTGGAACATTTTAGGGTTGCCAAATGATCAGGTTGCCGTTCGTCCTTGGGAAGAACGGGTCGATGCGATTGCTGAAAAAATTCTTTTGATCGATGCCGATCTCGTCATTTTACAAGAGTGTTTTGAACCCCAGCTTTCCCTTGCACTGCGCGATCGCTTACGAAAATCCTATGCTCATAGTTATTTGCATTTAGAAGAAAGCTCGACTCCTCTTACTTCAGGTTTAGCCCTCTTCTCTAAATTGCCCGTAGATGATTTCCGGTTCATCCCCCATCCGGACCTATTAGATACAGAGCGTGATTTTAAGATGGGAACCATCGAGTTTGTGCTGCTCAATACTTCTCATTTACCGGTTGCTCATATTGCCGCTAGCCATTTTCAAGGATCTTCGAACTGCGAATGGCGCGTCGGATTGACGGAAGATGGAAAGCGCTTGTCTTACGCAGAAGTGAGGCAGCAAGAAGCCGGCCATATTCTAAGTCTTTTTTCTCCTCACAAAATTCCCCATTACGTTTGTGGAGATTTAAATGTGGATCGCCGCTCTACTGAGTATGATCAATCGATCCTTAATGAACTCAATAATGGGCGTTTGGTCAATGCGATGAGCGTATCGATGAAAAGCCGTGGCACTAATACGAATTTTTGGAAGCACGAAAAAGGAATCGCAACACTGTACCCGGATTCTACGCCAACAGAAACCCTTCAATTAGCTCTCCAATATCAGCAATTTTATGAAGAGAAGTTAAAATCGGCTCTTTCAAAAGATCCTTGGAACAGAACGCTTTCAGAGTTTGATCCTTCCTACTTCTCTCAACTGGAGAAAGAGCTCGATGTGAAGAGCGAAGAGCTGATGATCTGGGAATACTTTAAACTTGCCTCTATTGCGGCGATTGTTAGGGAAAATGAGCTGTGGAAAATGAACCGCAATGAAGGAAATGCCCCCCCTGTCTCAATAGGAAGAGTGATCGAGATTCGTGCCCTTCCCATTGAAGAGTCTTTAGATTACGTGTTAGGAACCAATGAGATGTCAGTCATTCAGAGCATCGAGATCTTAGAGGGATACGATGATCGATCTGTGCAAAACACGTTATCTGACCATCACCCCGTGTTGGCGACGATCCGGGTCGCCCAAGCAATTTCTTAAGGATTCAATTTCAGGGGGGTGTTTGGGTAAGGATGTTCAGCTCTTGCAGTAGAAAGGCAATCCCGGTAACGGTTAAAGAGTGGCCTTTGCCATAGCATATTGCTTCTTCAAATTCTTTAAGAATAGGATCTTCTTCTGCGAAATCGAGTATTGCAGACAACAAGGCTTCGTTCTCGGCTATGAATGTGGTGAGATGGGATAAGAGGAATAGCTCAGGGTTGTACTCTTTTCGGAAGGCTTCAAGTGCTATGGCGGCCCTCTTCACGAGATCGGGGGAGGTAAAAAATGAGCCAAGTTCGAGGAACTGTCCTTTTTGACCAATCTCTTGAGCGGCGAATTGAGCGACTTTTCTTGTGAGGGCGGGGATAAAACCATAGCCTGGATTTTGTTTCTGGACGATCTCTTTCATGATAGCGCTGCGATATTGATAGAGCATGCGGCTGCAGAGATAGAAGATTGTCTCTTGGAGAGAAGCATTCACAGGAGTATATTCTTCGGCCAGGATATAGAGGGTCAGAGTTTCCAGTTTTCCCAGCATGTAGTCGATATCCTTGTTGCGCTTTAAACGCATGTGGTTGATCGCAGTGGCTAGCTTTTTTTTCAGAAGGACTTCTTTATCGGAGCCTTGCTTAACACACGAGCGCTGATCATTGAAATAGGCCGCTAAGGACCTCAGGATGAAAAGGACCTTTTCGTGGTGGGGGCTTGAAGGATCTTTGGTGTATATGTCGAGGATCGTTTGGAATTCTTGGACATGGTTATCTGGAATTTCCGCCCAGGAGTATAACTCTTCGTTGTAGAAGCTTTCGGGACGGCGCTTCACATATTCTTTAATGAGGGCATCGAGATCGAAGTGTTGAAGCTGCGCGTTCAGCTGAAAGTTGGGCGCTAAATCAAGGGCTTGTCGGTCCGCCCGATCGGCTCCTGCTTGGGTGAGCTGTTGGATGGCTGCGATGCGGGATCGGGCTTCTGACAGCAGTTTTTCTTTTTCGGAAGCGGTTAAAGTAGATTCTTTTTCGTTAACAATGATATCGAGCTTTTTTGGGGGGAATAAAGCGAGATTGCTCGATTGAGACAAATCCAGCTTGGGGTTCCCTTCTAAACAGATCAAGGTTAAATTTTCTAAATTCAGCAGAGATCTTGGCAGATCTCGCAGGTTGCAAAATTGGGCATTGACCGAGCGGAGCCTTGGCAGCTCTCCTAGCCATTCGGGAAGCGCGCAAAGGCCTCGATTTTTAAACACGATGAGCAGTTGTAACGATTTGAGAGAGCGGATCGCTTCGGGCAGAGATGAAAGGTGGACAGCTTCTGAGATGGTCAAAGATTCAAGCCGGGAAACGAACGGTTCTTCTTTTAAGATCTCTAAATTGTATGTTTGGTCGTCATAGTTCGGGATAGAGATTTTTTTTTCTAGCGGAGAGTTGATGAATTTGATCAGCGATTGTCTGATCGCTTCATCCGGACATCTATCGAGTTTTTGTTTTAACCTCGGCGTAACCAATCCCAAAAGATCGTCAAGAGCTTCTAAGGCCAAAATGAGATAGTGGGTCGGATGCTCAACGTCTTTTATGCAGCTGCGCAGCTTTTTTTGGTCTTGATCGCCTAGCTTTTTAATGAACTCATCAACGAAAAAGGAGATGGCCAATTCCAGCGTTCCCTGTGAAAGGGAGGGATCGAGAAAATGAAGGGGAACATCGCACGGATTGTAGGGTTTTCCTTTTAAATTACAGATATTCCGATAAATTTTTTCTCTTATCGCGGCCGGTAAAGCGTTGACAATGGGCATCAATTGTTCGTTTGGCGTCGATGAATAGTTGATCAGCAGAAAAGCAAGGTTGGTGTAGGGAGAGGCAACCTTCAAATAACGGTCAAGCTGATTGAGCAAAAAAGGCATTGTATCGGAAGCGTGGCATCGGTCGCATTTGCGTTGTGCGGAGAATTCGAGCCATCCCCGATATTTTTTTTGGGTCGAGCCGATCTCATTTAGAATTTGGGATGTCAGCGTCTGGATCGGCAATCGCAGATCGCAATTCACACGAGAAATGTATTTGCTTAAGGAGAAGGAGGAATTCCCTTCTTGTTTTTGTTGTTCGCGGACGATTCTTTTAAGGCGGATCCTCGTTGTAAGGGAAATCGACTGGAGAGTGCGGTTGTACTCCTCTTGTTTATTTTGCGGCAACGCGGAAAGGGGGGAGGGCTGTTCTTGAGATTGCATAGCCGTGTAGAGCTGGCTGAGCTGTGCATAGTCTGTCGGATCGATCGAATGTCGGGTTGAAGATGGATCAAAAGCTGTCATAATCAAACGTTAATTTAGAGAGTGTTTTTTAGTTAATTTATCGATCACGATGACCGATGCAATGTTATGAATGGACAAAGCGAGGGCTTGAAGGGGCCATCCGCGGTAGAGCTTGGGGAGGTTTTTTTGAGAAAGCAGGGTAATAGGGTTCAGGTTGTGGGTTTGCTTTAAGGTGTTTGCCATGTCGAACGGAGCTGTTGCCAGGCTGACAATGAAGGCGACTTGCAAGCCGACCTTTGTGAGCTGAGGCAAGGAAAGCGGCTGGTCAGATTGCCCTTGGATGCGATCTCTCAGGACCCTTTGAGCTGTCAAAAAAGAGACCCAGCTCACAGAGAGTTTTGTCCAGTGGGTGGCAAACCCTCTCCATCCATTTTCGTAGATGCCCTTGAGAGAATAGGAGTTTTTCCCTGTCGAAGCAGAGAGGATTTTTGCTCTTTCTAAAGGGGTGTTGATGGTCGCATCAATCGTTGAGATTGCAAGCCCTGTTAACATCTGCTCCCAGGTCCTTCCCATTCCATAGCGCCCTAAATAGGGAGGTAATTGTGTGATGATAGGCCAGCACCAGACTTGCTTGATGCTTGTTTTAAGCAGTTGGGGGGGAAGTCCTTTGTAAAAGGCCCCAGGGCCTTCGTCTTTTAAAACATTTAGAGCGATCCGGACGGTAGGTTCTGCTTGAGAAGCGCTTTGCAGACGGATTTTAAGGACGTCCAAAGGAAAGATCATCGTATGGACGCATAGCCCTCTTGAAACACCCCATAGGCTGCTGGTCATCCAATCTGCTTGTGTCACATTGGCCATGGCATTTTCTCAGGTAGATTAGCGAAGCTCTGTTTGCGGATTGTTTGGACCTTTTGCGCAGGAATGGCAGGATCCTCCTCATCCATCAGACCTCCTGCCATCGCAAGACCGTCATCTTGCCGCAGCTCGCGATAGATCGATCCGGCATTGGTCAGATCAATCCCTCCAATCACAACGATCCTGCGTAAAGAGAGAGTGCGGATGGTTTTAAGCCCATTTAAACCCCAGAGCTGGTTATTCTGAATTGAGGTTTTCTTTGAGGCGGCGATCTTAACGCTTAGGTAGTCAATTTCACAAGCGTTTTCTAAAGTTTCAAGCTCCTCAAGACTTCTGAGCGGGATGCCGATGATTGCTTTTTCTCCTAGACGGCTTCTTGCTTCAGCGTAAGTCGGGTTGTTTTCGAGATAAACGCCTTCTGCGCCGACAGTCAGAGCGACTTCATAGGAATGGAGCGTATTGATAAAAAGGGGGATGCCCTTAAGGGCCTCTTTTAAGCAGATGGCAGTTCTGATCGAAGAAGCTGGATCGCTGTGGTGGTCGCGCAATTGCACGCAAGAGACGCCCCCTTGAACAGCTTGGGTCACTTTTGCCACGAAGAGGTCTTCATCAGGGAAGAAAGGCTTATTGGCAACCAGATACAAAGACAGATCAAAAGGGAGTCTCTGCTGAAAAGTTGTTGCGCAGTGAGAAGAAAAAAACGCGCGGCAGATTGATGACATAGCGAAGCTCCGTTCATAAAAAGAGCTGAAAGGATAGACAGGATGGGTGATTTTGTCCATCTTGGGGAAATGGCTTCAAAATAAAGGATTGAATGTAACGTTAAATTTTTCTAGGATTCCCTTTTTTTTTTGACTGAGGTTGAAAAATGAAGCGGATCATCTGGCTGCTCTGTTTGCTTCCCCTGTTTCTCAGAGCCGATGCAGAATCTGAAGGGGAAGATCTTGGACTTTACCATCACGTCAACGTCGTGACGGGCGATCTCAACCTCATGTGCCAAGACGCTTTTGTCAGAGGCGCCAAGCCCCTTTTTTTGACCCGTACCTATACGAGCACAGGCGCTTTAGAGCGCAAGCGGGGTCAAAGCCTCTTCAATTTGGAGACCATGCGTGGCTTGCCAGTCATGCAAGGAGGCTGGGGCTGGTTTTCCCATGTTAACATGTATGTCGAACCGACTGAAAATGACAAAAACCGCGTGATCTATATCCCTGAAAAAAGCGGAGGCTTTACCTGCTATACCTATCAGGGAAAGGAACAGGAATTAGCAGTATACAAGCCTGAGCGCAAAGGAGGACGGTGCACGGGAACGATCAGCGCGCGGAACAATCCCCAGCATAATATCCTGAGATTTTGCCCCATTAACAATCGAGGCGTCCTCTATTTGCCCGATGGAGGGGTGCGGATCTATCAGGAGTTAAGGCAGGAGAGGAAGTACCCGAGCGATCCGAGCACAGAGAGCTATTATTTAGGTCTGATCCAAGAGGTTTTGCCGAGCGGCCATTTGGTCCGCTATACCTATAACAGACGAGATGAGCTGCGCCATGTGGAAGTTTGCAACCCCACGGGCACTAAAGTGCTCGCCGCTGCGCATGTCAAATGCATCCCTCCGGAAAAAAAGAGAGAGGACACGTTCCATTATCAAGTAACGACATCGGACGGCGGCGTCTTTGATTACCGTTCGATCAATTACAAATATCGGAACTATCTGAGCTCAGTGCAGAGCAATTGCCGCCCCGAGGAGGGGATCAACTATCAGCCTGGAAGGAAGGGGATCGGAGCGCGCCTCCATACCTTTTCTCTGGGAGGCAACCTCCAGTTCTCCGCCCGCTACTTTGGCCCCGATGACAAGAAGGAGGCCAAACGATGGAAGCGGGGAAAAAAGGAGCCCCGGTTTGAAACGGACCGGGTCGCCTCCCTTCACGCGCCACTTGGCCCCAATGATGAAGTCCAGCCCTTCGCCCATTTTTTTTATCAGATGCATCATACCGATGCGCGCGATATCGATTACATCCTGACCCGTTATCATCACGATGGGGAGCATTTGCACCATATCGAGTACTTCGATGAAAAAGACCAGGTCCAGTCGCAATTGCAATTGATGTGGGACGGTTCCTTGCTTAAAGCCAAGGTGCTCTTAGATCGGCACGGGAGGGCCCTCTTCTCTCGGACATTTTCTTACGATGACGCAGGCGACATTCTGGAAGAGACCTTTTGGGGCAACCTCACAGGAGCTGTTTCAGGGCCGTTTGAAATTGATGAAGAGGGGCGGCTGGCGGGAGCAGAGACCTATTCCAGACGTTATCAATACCGCCAAGAGAACCATGTCCCCCTTGTCGAAGAGGAGGATGGAGGGCTCACCTACCGCTATGCCTATCTTTCGGGGACAGATCTCGTCACAGCAAAGCTGATTTGCGATAGGAACGCGATATGGGTCCGTCAGTTCTACTTCTACGATGCCGACCATTTGCTTGTCGCAGAGATCGCCGACGATGGGACTGATGAGGACCCTGCTTCCCTGAACAATGTGACAGAGCGGCGGATCAAGCGGTATGAGCTCCATCCGCAAAATGGGCTTGTCATTGCTGCCAATGAATTCTATTGGGACCGGCAGACAGGGCAAGAGATTTTGATCAAGCGCTCAGAGTACACGTACTCCCCGCAGAACCAGATCATCGAGGAAGCCGTTTACGACGCCAACCGGACCTATCGCTATACCTTGTATACGGCTTACGACCGGTATGGGCATATCATCCGGAAGACAACGCCGCTCGGGCAAGAGAACACCTACCGGTACAATAACAACGGACATTTGCTCGAATCGAAGGAAGTCGGCTCCAATCGGAAGATCTATACTGTTGATCTGGCAGGAAGGCCCAAAGCATGCCAAGAGATCGATGAGGAGGGCAATTGCCGCACCACCTATAGCCATTACGATGCCAAAGGGCGCCTCCTTTCCCAAACAGACTCGCGGGGCAATCGGACCGATCAGACCTACGATGCCTTCGGCAGATGTTTGACCACCACGTTTCCCGCGGTCGAAACGGAAGACGGCGAACCCATCTTTCCCCAAGTGAGCTATACCTATGATGATCTTGGGAACGTCGCCTCGATGACAACGCCCCAGGGGCATGTCGTCAAAACAACCTACAACTCCTTCAGAAAACCGATCCACGTCATCGAAGCGGACGGCGCAGAGACCTTTCATACCTATACCAAGCAAGGGATGCTCGCCCAGACGGTCCACCCCGATCAGACGCAGGAGACCTTGACTTACGACCTTTTCCAGAGAATGACCTCGAAAACCGTCTCCTCTTCAGACGGAACGGTTCTCTCTCAAGAGAAATGGGAGTACAATGCCTTTCATCTGCTTGCCTATACGAATGAGCGCGGACTGACGACCCGTTATACTTATGATGGCGCAGGGAGAAAAACGGCAGAGATCGCTGAAGACCGGACCAAGACTTGGACATACGATCCCCTCGGCTTCCAAGAAACAGAAACCGCTGAAGGGATCAACCATGTCCAACTCCGCGATGTGCAAGGACGGGTTGTCGAAGAATGGACAGAAGACGAAAAGGGAACTTGCGAAAATCGGATGCAGTTCTTCTACGACGAGAACAACAAAAAGCAAAAGGCGCTGCGGACCACATCGCAAGGGGAGTCGGTCGATCTCTTTGTCCATGATGGAGAAGGGAGGCTGGTCAAACATGTCGATCCCTATGGCGCCGTCTCGGAGTGGCAATATACTGAAGTAGAAAACCATATCGGACAGAGGGTACAGCAAAAGATCTCGATCGATCCTTTGGGCAACCGGGTGATCGAGACCTATGATGCCCTCGGGCACCTTGCGTCCATCGAGAAAACAGATCCTGAAGGGAGGACCGTTGCCAAAGACCGCTCTTTCTACGATCCTTCCGGCAATCAGATCAAGCGGATTTCTTCGATCTACCAAGGACACGCCCTCATCAAAACAGTGACTGCCGCATGGGAATACGATCCCATGGGCCGCGTTGTCAAAGAGGTCGAAGCAGACCAAAAGACGACCCTCTTCCGCTACGATTCCCGCGGAAGGGTCGCTGAAAAAACGCTGCCGAGCGGTATCATGCTCAGCTATGTCTATGACGGCCTTGGCCGGCAAACAGAACTTTTTAGTTCTGACGGGACAGTCCATTATCACTCGATGTATCGATGCGGCCCCGATCCGACCATCATCGTCGACCATATTCATCATTTCAGGATCCAGCGCGAGTATAATGCCTTTGGGCAGCTTGTCCATGAGATCGGTCCCCAAGGGTTTGAATACACCTGGAACTACGACCGGCATGGACGCTGCACCGACTTCACCCTCCCCAACCAGGCATCCATCGCCTATACCTATTCTGGCGCCCATCTCAATTCTGTCGCCAAATACACACCCGGCGGCTCACTTCAATATACCCATCATTACACCCAATTCGATCCCAACGGCCACGTCCAGAAAGAGATCCTCGTTAACCAGCGCTGCAGCCTTGCTACAGAAAGAGATCTGCTCGAAAGGCCGATCGCACAAACCTCTCCCCATCTGCGCCTCGCAAGAGCTTACGGCCCTTCCGGCCTCGTCACCCAAACCGACAACTCCCTCTTTGGACCTAAGGATTACGCCTACGATCCCCTCAACCAATTGGTCAAAGAGGCGGAAAATACCTATTCTTTCGATTCCTTCGGCAACCCTTCCGACTGCGAAGTCAACGATTGCAACCAGGTCCTCTCCTCCCAAGAGGCCACTTTCCAATACGACGCCGATGGCAATCTGACCAAACGGAGCACTCCCGAAGGAGAGACTCAATACCGCTACGATGCCCTCGGAAGGCTCACCGAACTCATCACCCCTTCCAAGACAGTCCGCTTCGGCTACGACCCCTTTTCGCGCCTCCTCTCCAAAAAAACAGAGTACTCCTGGTGGGGCGATGAAAAAGTCTTCTACCTCTATGATCAAGAAGTCGAGATCGGCACCGCAACAGAGCAAGCGGAGATCCTTCAGCTCAAAGTCCTCGGCCTCGGCATTCACGGAGACATTGGCGCTGCTGTTGCCATCGAGCTCGGCCCCGACGTTTACATCCCTCTGCACGACTTCAGCGGCAACATCATCGCCCTCGTGTCGATGCAAAATAAGCTTGTCGAGTCGTATGACATCGACGCCTTTGGAAAAGAAAAGCCCTCCTCCAGCCTCAACCCCTGGCACTTTTGTTCTAAGCGCACCGAAGAGGGCCTCATCTTTTTCGGCGTCCGCTTCTACGACCCCTCTCTAGGCCGCTGGATCACCCCCGATCCCGCCGGCTCCCTCGACAGCCCCAACCTCTACCTCTACGTCCGCAACAGCCCCCTCAACCGCCTCGACCTCTTCGGCCTCCTCTCAAAGGCTAATAGCCCTCTATATCCACCGGATGTCGAGAAGAACATCGTTATTGAGCTCTGCGGATCTCAAATCGAATCCTTTATAAAAGGAGAATTAGTCCATTGTAAAGGAAGTATCGGAGGCGTTGAAGTAGATTGGGTTGTTAGCTGTGGACATGCACATCGGCTACAATTTAGTGCAGAAGAAACAGAAAGCGGTAAGGTTAACATTTTTAATCACCTTTCAGAACTTATTCCTAAAGAAGGAGCTGTTATAGGTCTTGTCACCATGCAAAATGGGATTAATGTGACGAGGGGAGAATTTAGGCGCATGGGCCAGTCTGTTGTTAAGCAGTTTCCAGAAGGGACATTATGCATTGGTTTATATAATCCTACAGAAGGGATTTTTTTTGATCTTTTCAGGGTATTTAAAGAGTTTCTTGGATTTGACACGCCGACGGTCGATCGAACGCGCCAGATGATGAATGCCTTTATTGATATTCTTCCAAATATCAATTCTAAGGTGTTATGGGCGCATCTTTGTCACAGTGAGGGAGGGCTTATTGCTAGAAATAGTATTGAAGGGATGACCGATGCTCAGCGAGAAGGATTAAGAAAACACTTAACAAGTGCGGCATTTGGGCCTGCTTCACCTTTATCGAATGAACATGCGCTGGAGGCGGTTAATTATTATTCAAATAAAGATCGTGTGACCAAGCGTTTTGGCGAAAGATATCATAATAAAGAGAATTATGATATACGTATTGTGAAATGTGTGACACCACATGAAGATCGAGAGTTTTTAGCTGGTGATCATGGTTTTATGAATAAGACATATCAAGATGAATTAAAGAATGCAATAGACAGTTTAAGAGATAAATATGGATTTTATAGTGCGCGCTAGTTTTTTGTCGGCCTTTTTTTTGTTGGCTTGCTCATTAGTTTTTGCTGGGAAAAAAACTCCTGAACATATTATTTATGCAAACCAAATTAGCCAAGAATTTATTCGAGAAATAGAAAATAAATATGGCTGTGTTTGCATAGGGAGTGGCGGCGTTATGCCAAAGCAGATCGAGGATATTCGTATAGAATTTGCTATAGAACATCGTGCAACTATTGAAGAAGCTCGAGCTCTTGAAGTTTTAGCAGTGGAAAGATTAACAGAAATGGTGAATGCAAGTGAAAAAATAAGACCATATTTGGCTGAATTTCCCTTTTCTTCCGATCGTGCAGAAGTTGGTTTTTCTTTCTATGCCCCTTATGGAGGGCAATTTGCAGATGGAAGTTTAAAGCGTATTTTCCAGACTCGAGGTAAATTGTGTTTTTACGCAGAAGATGTTGAAGCTGGACGTTCTATCTCTCTTTTACAAGAACCTTATACTGAAGCAAAAAAAAATGTGGAAGTTTCACCATTACAAAATCCGTTTGTTCATCAAGAAAAGCCTCATGAGCCACTCATTGATGCGGTTTTTTCAGCCTATTTAAAAGAGATGCTTAAGGAGTTTCATTTAGAATGTGACACAATTGGTGGAAAGTTGACAGATGGAGTGGAAGAGGTAGTAGTTAAATTGATATATTTTCATCCAACGCAAATTGACAAGGCTAGGGAATTGCAAATTATTGCCACAGAGAAGATATTGGATGCAATTAATAATAACGAGGAATTGAGGCCATATGTTAAGAATTACCCTCTTTCTTTGGGTAAATTAAAGGTTTCAGTTTTATTTAGAAAGTCGAATTATTTTCCATATTTTAAAGGGAGTTTGGAAAGTGTGGTGCAAAAAGGTGACCAAGTCACTTACTTTATTGAGCAAATGGATGATAAGCCGGGGCCGGTTAGAGATCCTGTTGTCTTTATAACGGAGTCATATAAGGATTGTTTAAAGAGGGTGCAGAAATCATCTCGCGGTAAAAAATTGCGGATTAAGTGGCGAGAGTAAGCGGATTAATGAAAAGCAGCGCATTAGTGGGAGAATATGAACTTTGCCAAGCTTTTATTTCTTTTTTTATTGTTGAACTGCTCATTGGGTTTTTCTAAGCAAAAAACTCCCAAGCACATCATCTATGTGCATCAGATTAAACATAAATTCATTCAGGAAATGGAGCAGAAGCATGGATGGGTTTGCATGGGGGGTGGAGGAGTCATGGCGAAGCAAGTTGAATATGTGAGTGTAGAATTTGCTATAAAACATCGTGTAACAATTGAAGAGGCTCGAGCTTTTGAGGTGTTAGCTATAGAAAGATTGGTGGAAATGTTGAATGCCGACGAACGCATTAGACCTTACTTGTGTGAGTTTCCTTTTCCCTTTCATCGAGTGGAAGCAGCCTTCTCTTTCTACGCGCCATATGGTCCGGTTATGGATGGAAATTTAACGCGAAGTTCTCAAATTCGAGGTAGAATATCCTATAGGATTCGTCATGCC
>CAZEYJ010000196.1:0-5961 GCA_964516795.1 uncultured bacterium | reverse complement strand
CTCGCGGGGCCGATGTCACCGACATCATTGTTCTTGTCGTTGCCGGAGATGAAGGGATCAGGACCCAGACAATCGAGGCGATGAACCAAGCTCAAACAGCCAATGTGCCAATTGTTGTCGCTATCAATAAATCTGACAAACCCAACTTTAACGCTGAAAACGTCTATCGCCAGCTGGCCGAGCACAACCTCTTGCCAGAGGCCTGGGGTGGAACAACGATCACAGTAAACTGCTCAGCTGCTACAGGCGACGGGGTCAAAGAGCTCCTAGAAATGCTCGCCTTGCAAGCTGAGATCCTCGAGCTTAAGGCCAATCCAACGGCCCGCGCACGCGGAACAGTGATCGAATCGGAAATGCACAAGGGAATGGGAGCTGTCGCAACAGTGCTGGTTCAAAACGGAACATTGCGCCTTGGAGATTCGATCGTTTTTGCTCAACACTACGCTCGAGTCAAGACCATGCAAGATGAGCATGGCAGGCAGATTAAAGAAGCTACCCCTTCCACTCCGGTCAAGATCACCGGTCTGTCGGGACTTCCCGAAGCAGGCAGCGAATTCATTGCAGTTGCTAATGAAAAAGAAGCCCGCGAGCTAGCCGAAAAACGCTCTGAAGGAAAAAGGACCGCCCAACAACAGCTGATGAAACGGGCCAATCTGGAAAGCCTCATGCAAGAAAAACGGGGAATTCAGAAAAAAATATTGAACTTGATCCTTCGGGCAGACGTCCAAGGCTCCGTAGAAGCATTGAAAAATTCTCTGCAAAAAATCCAATCGGATAAAGTTGAGATTAATTTTATTTCCGCAAGTGTCGGCGAGATCTCTGAATCGGATGTCCAGCTTGCGGCAGCCTCTAAGTCTACGATCCTAGGCTTCCATACCCAAGTTGAAAGCCATGCAGAGTCGTTGATTAAAAAACTTAAAGTTGCCGTCAAAATGCATGATATCATCTATCACGCTGTTGATGATGTCCGAGAGCAGATGCTTAATCTTTTGGATAAGATCCCTCAGGAGACCGATACTGGAAAAGCTGAAGTCAAAGCCGTCTTCAAGGCCTCCCAGCTGGGAGTCATTGCAGGTTGCATGGTGATCGACGGGCTAATCAAACGTTCGCATCATGTCCGTATCGTTCGTGAAGGAGAAATCGTTTGGAAAGGCTCGATCTCTTCATTGAAACGCGTCAAGGAAGATGTCAGAGAAGTTGCCAAAGGATTTGAATGCGGCATCCTCTTAAACAACTATAACGAGGTCAAAGTAGGCGACGAGATCCAAGCCTTCGAAATCACATATTTAACACAAGAGCTCTGAGATGGTTAAAAATCGCATTGTCCGACTCAATTCTCTACTTAAAGAGGTGATTTCTGAGGTCATCCATCGAGATGTACGCAACCCCTTGGTCAACCAGTTTGTCACCGTGACACGCGTTGATATCACCAACGACCTGCAGCATGCCAAAGTCCATATCAGCGTTATTGGCTCAGCTGAAGAGAAAGATCAAACGATCCGTGCGCTTCAATCTGCCGCCGGCTTCATTGCGATCCAATCCTCTAAAAAAGTTGTGATGCGCTACTTTCCTGTGCTGACATTCAAACTGGACACAAGTGTTGACGAACAATTCAAAATCGACTCTTTGTTGACAAAGATCCATGACGAACAAAAAACAAGAAAAATCCCCCCTTCCGAATAAAACGACATGGATGGCATCCTCCCTTTAAATAAGCCTGCAGGAAGATCTTCGTTCAGTTTGGTCTCCCTGCTTCGCAAAATCACCAACATCCGCACAATCGGGCATGCTGGAACTCTTGACCCCTTTGCCACAGGCGTGATGGTATTGCTCATCGGCAAAAAGTATACCCGGATGTCAAACCAATTTCTCCATCAGGACAAGAAGTACCGAGCCTGCCTGCATTTAGGGGTCTCAACAGAAACTTATGATCCGGAAGGAAAGATTACAAACACCTCTCCCCTTGTTCCTTCCCTAGACGCAATCAATAATGCACTGCTTCAGTTTCAGGGAACGATCTTACAAGTTCCTCCTATGTTCTCAGCAAAAAAGGTCCAAGGAAAAAAACTCTATGAGCTGGCCCGAAAAGGGATCTCAATTGAAAGAGAGCCGGTTCAGGTCACATTGCACATCGAGCTGATCTCCTATGCCTACCCCCATCTCGAAATCGATGTCCATTGCTCCAAAGGGACCTATATCCGCTCCCTTGCCCACGATATCGGAGAAGTTTTAGGTTGCGGCGCCCATCTAGCTGCCCTCCAGAGAACCCAAAGCGGTCAATTTACCCTTGAAGATTGTTGTGAAATTCACCAATTGACAGATCCCCTTTACCCTTGGCAACAACACTTGCGAATGAGCCTTTCATGATCATTTGTCAATCCTACGATGAGATTCCCTCCCTTGCCACTCCGATCGGATTATCGATCGGCACATTTGACGGCGTTCATCCGGGACACCAAGTCCTTTTCCATTTTTTGCGCCAGAAAGTCTCTGAAACTGGATCCGTTGCGGCCCTAACATTCACCAATCATCCGTCACAATTTTTCAACCACAGCGCCCCAACTCGGCTGCTCTGTTCGCTCAAACACAAACTTAGCTTGCTCCAGCAACTGGGTGTTGATCTGGTCATCTTAACAGAATTCAACGCAGACTTCGCCGAGCAGCCTTTTCAAGAATTTCTCAAAAAACTTAAACACAGCCTCCCTTTTTCCTATCTGGCATTAGGAGAGGACGCCTCTTTTGGCAAAAACCGTGAAGGGAATCCCGAGTCGGTCAAAAAAATCGCCCCTGAGCTAAATTTTGAAATCAACTACCTTCCAAAAATCCTTTTGGAGGACCAACCCATCTCCTCAGGCCGGATCCGCAGCGCTCTTGAACAAGGGAACCTCTCCGAAGCTTCCAAATTGCTGGGACGTCCTTATTCCCTCTTGCTTACGGCGGTATCTGCATCAGATCCTTTAATCCTTGACGCAACACATCTCTGACTCCCTCCCGATGGGGTCTATCCCGTTAGAGTCCAAGGAACAGAACCACCCTTTGAAGGCTTGGCGACCATTTCCAATCAGAGCAAAACAATCAGCCTACCCTGTGCCGACCTCGCGCTCACTGAAGGCTCTCTCATCGAAATCATTTTTTAAGTTTTCGACAAATTAAATTTTTAAACCCCTAAAAAATCAACCTTGCAAAACCCCTTAAAATCGATTATTATCTAAGCCCTAAAATCTGCTGCAATACCGAATGACCTTAAAAGTCTCTCGTTGAATTCAGTTTCTGTCGATTTCTCGGTCCTTTTGAGCCGATTTTTGACTCTTTTTCAGGGGATAATATCAGCATTACGTATATGACCCCCTGAAAAAGAGTCAAGAATCGACCAAAATAATCCAGAAACTAGGGCGAAACCTGAATTCAACGACAGACTCTAAGAATCGGGAATTCGGCTAGAAAGCTCTAAACTTTTAAATGAGACGATGACAAATGACCGGACTTTCCTGTGGAATCGTCGGTTTGCCCAACGTCGGCAAATCGACCCTGTTCAATGCCCTGACGCGAAAAGCGGCAGCAGCGGCCAACTACCCTTTTTGTACAATCGACCCCAATGTCGGAATTGTCGACCTCCTCGATCCAAGGCTCAACATTCTTTCCGGGATTTCCCATAGCAACAAGATCATCCCTGCTACGGTCACCTTCGTCGATATTGCTGGACTTGTCAAAGGAGCTTCCCAAGGAGAAGGCCTGGGCAACCAGTTCCTTACCAATATCCGCGAGACGGATGCGATCGTCCACGTCGTCCGCTGCTTTGAAAATGACGATGTGATCCATGTTGCCGGAAAAGTCGACCCGATCGCCGATATCGAAGTGATCAACCTCGAGCTGATCCTTTCCGACCTGCAAATGGCTGAAAACATCGTGTCCCGCTTAGAAAAACAAGCGAAAGGGAAAAAAGAGCTGGTCCCGGTTGTTGAAACACTCAAAAAAGCTGTCGCCCACCTCAACCAAAGCCTTCCCTTACGAACGCTGGAACTGTCGCCGGAAGAGCGGGCCTTTATTGAAGACTATCCGTTCCTTTCCGACAAAAAAGTGATCTATGCCACAAACGTTTCAGAAGATTCGCTTCCTTCTATGGAAAATGAATATGTCGCCAGGGTAAGGGAATACGCCCACAAAGAAGGAAACCGGGTCATCCCCGTTTGCGCCAAATTAGAAGAAGAGATCGCTCAACTCGATGAAAAAGAGGCAGCGGAATTCCTCAAATCCCTCGGCGTAGAAGAAACAGGGCTCAATCGCTTGATCAAAGGAGCTTTTGAGACTTTAGGATTAATCACGTATATCACAACCGGCGAAATTGAAACGCGGGCCTGGACGATCAAACGAGGGACAAAAGCTCCTGAAGCGGCCGGCAAAATCCACACCGACTTACAAAAGGGATTCATTCGAGCTGAAGTGATCAGCTTTGACGACATGGTCAAATACCAAGGCCGCGTCGGCGCGCGGGAATCTGGCCGTGCACGCTCTGAAGGAAAGGACTACGTTGTTCAAGACGGGGATGTCATCCTCTTTTTCCATAACTAAAAAAGGCCGTATTGATGAAACCCGAACAAAGTTCAGCTAGGACCCAACCTCAAAAATTCTTGAGGTCGGGTATTAAGCGCAAACCCCGCTTTAAGCCAACGGCTCCTCAAGACAAAACGTCGACTGAGCTCTTTGTCACCTGCCCTGAAAATATCGAACTGCTCCTAGTCGATGAGCTCCGCTCGCTTGGACTGAACGATGTGCGCAAAGGCTTCCGCGGCGTCTACGTCCCCGCTTCAATGCACGCTGTCTACACAATCAATTACTGTTCGAGGCTCGCAACGCGGGTCCTTTGCCCCTTAAAATCGTTTTCTTGCCGCAATGCGCAGGATATTTACAAGGCGGCAAGGGAGATCCCTTGGCTGCAGTTCTTTAAAGGCACCGAGACCTTTGCCATCGATTCCAACGTCAGCCATCCGAACTTGAACAACTCTCTATTTGCCGCCCAGGTAATGAAAGACGCCATTTGCGATCAGATCCGGGAAAAAACAGGGAACCGGCCGAATGTCGACGTCAAAAATCCCGATATCCAGCTCAACCTCTTTATCCACTACAATAACGGAGTGATCAGTTTAGACTCATCAGGCGCTCCGCTCTTTAAAAGAGGCTGGCGCTCTGCGTCGACGACCACCTCGATCCAAGAGAACCTCGCCGCCGCCCTCCTCCTTCAATCGGGCTACACCGGCGACGCCGTTTTGTGCGACCCCTTCTGCGGATCGGGGACCTTCCTGATCGAAGCAGCGCTGATCGCAACAAAAACCCCTCCCGGCTACTTCAGAAACCGCTGGGGATTCTTCCACCTTCCCCAATTCAATCAAGAGGAATGGGAAGCATTTAAGCTCAAACACGACGCTCTGCGCATCCCTTTAGAAAAGGGAAAGATTTTCGGCTCAGACAAAGACCTCACAACCCTTCAAGCATGCAAAAACCACATTAGAAAGATCGGCTGCGCTGACAGTATCGCCATTCAGCATGCCGATATCATCCGCTACACTCCCCCCGCATCTCCTACGCTTATCCTCACCGACCCTCCCTATGGAAAAAGGCTGGAGACTTCTCACACCATTTTTAAAGAGCTGGGAGAATGGATCAAACGGACCCGATCAGATTCCACCCGGGCCTTCATTTTAGCGCCCGATGCCCGCTACCTTGAAGCAACCGGCTTTAACCCCACCAGATCCTACCCCTTCAACCACGGCGGCCTCGACGTCTCCGCCTTCCAAATATAAACAACCACTCTGAAAGGAGTTGTCTACAAACTTGGGTTCTGTCGATTTTTAGGTTCTTTTGAGCCAATTTTCGTTTCTTTTTCGGGGGGGTAATATACGCAATGTTAATAACCCAACTTGTCCCCTAACTTGCCCAGCGAGCTGAGCGAAATATACGAGATAC
>CAZEYJ010000195.1:0-1800 GCA_964516795.1 uncultured bacterium | reverse complement strand
CTTGGATGACCGTTTCTTGATCGAGTGTGGCCGGAGGAGCTGGATTGTTTTCTATAGGGGATTGAGGTGTTTCCGGCTCTGAGTGGCTCTTACTTTTACCTTTGTCTGAATCTCCCCCTGACGCTGCACCCGCCGCAGCGGCGGATCCAGCCGTCAAAGCCCCGGCTACTCCAGCAATCGCCACAACGGCAACAACCACGCCAGCGCCGATCAAAATCTCGGTTTTATGCTTTTTAACGAATTTTTTGATCTTCTTGCAGGCCTTCGTGATCCAGCTCTTGCAGGCGATTGAGTCATATTGGTCGTGGCTCCAATAAGGCGTCAGCGTTCTGCCGTCGATCTGATAGGCGAATGTGTAGGCAACACTTTCTGCTTGAAGCTCTCCAATATCCGCATAGAGCTCCTCCACTTCCTCTCCATCTTCCTCTAGGAGCCCCGCTTGGGCTAACCTGATCATGAGAGATTGAAGACGTTCGATTTCTCCCAGACTTAGCCGGTCCAAGTCACCATGTTCAGCCTGTTCGACATAGGCTATGAGCTGATCATAAGTTGGGATGTTTTCAGTTAAGGGAAAGGGGAGATCTAGAGAACGAGGTTCCGTCTGCTCTGTAGGCAATTGAGGAATGGCCATTGCCGGAACAGAGACAAGAAGCAGAGAGCTGATAATTGAGCGCAAGAATTTCACAAAACCACCGTTAAAGAATGTAAAGGTGATTTTTTATATCTAGTGAAAATTTAACTTTCCACAGGAATCTTTGCTCTCAAAGCTACTGATCCTCTAGTAAGGCATAGATGATGACCCAGCAGGGGAGGGGAATTCATCCAAGGCTGACACAGAGACTAGATATGAGACAAAAAGTGCTCGATTTTAGGTTTTGAAGAAAGCGCCTTATGGCTGGAGTCCCAGGTTTCAAGAAGGACTCCGTTTTCCATGAAATAGGCAAAATTGGTGACGGCACAGATAAAAGGCATATCGTCGTTCACTTTTGAGGGCTTTGCTGCCGACAAAAGAACCAAAAAAGACAAGAAATCAATGGCCTGACATCAAGTACCAAGTAATCAAGTGCCAAGTACCTTAGAAGTTCCGCAGGGCCGCAACGCCGCGGTTACCGTAGCCGACGTCGTCGCCGACGACGCGCAAGCCGGCCGGGGCGAAGCCCCCAACAATCAAGGGGTAACGATTATGAATTATTTGATAGCACCGCGTAAATCTCTCGGAATAGAGACGGATTGGAGCATCTAACGGAGAATTCATGTGTGTTAAAACCATCAACGAAGCAGCCTCTAAAAATCCTGGCATTTCACATTCCACTTCCTTTTCGAGGTCTTGTTGAGCATTGAAAGACAATTTTTTGCTTTTTTCAAGAACGTCATTCGTTATCATGAATCGACAAGTTTTGCTAATAGAACACCCCCCCCCAAATTTTTCTAAAATAGGCTCATAAATATACTCAAATGGAGTTATATTGCCCCATTTAGGAGATGATGCTAGCGCTACAAGCTTATTGAAGTTCAGCCCTTTTGGGAGCTCAAGCAGCGTCCATCCTGCATTTCCTTCTATCTTTACTTCAGCAAGTTGATGAAAATGATATGTAAGCGCTGGAATCAGTTCGCGGTTATCAAAAGGCTCAGCGTCTTCAAAACTTAAACCAAAAGCATCTAAATTCACACATCTTTCCCAAACTGTTCTATCTATGATTGATAATGAGGGGAACAGCTTTTTGAGATCAAAACGTTTCCACAAGCTGTAATCATTAGCTAAAATACACCACTCCCGACAAACACCAGATGCACGAGCCA
>CAZEYJ010000194.1:0-3429 GCA_964516795.1 uncultured bacterium | reverse complement strand
CTTTGAATACCAACGAGCACAATATCACAACGATCGAATTTTTCATCCCAACTCGAGGATTGATGGGTTATCGGAACGACTTTCTCACCATCACCCGCGGTCTTGGGATCCTTACCTCGATATTTGATAGCTATGGTCCTTGGAAAGGAGAGATCCCAGGCCGGATCCACGGCCCTCTGATTTCCAACGGCTCAGGTAAAGTTACCGCTTATGCCTGCTTTGGAATCCAAGAGCGAGGAACTCTCTTTGTCTCTCCAGGCGATGAGGTCTACGAAGGGATGATCGTCGGCGAGAACAATCGCGACAATGATCTTGTCGTCAACGTCACCAAAGGAAAACAACTAACGAATATCCGCGCCTCCGGCAGCGATGAGAACATCATCCTTGTCCCGGCCCGGACCTTTACCCTTGAACAGGCCATCGACTTCATTCAAGACGATGAACTGGTCGAAGTCACCCCTCACTTTATCCGCCTCCGCAAACGTTTCCTAAATGAAAATGAAAGGAAGCGCAAGGGCGGTTAAGAGAGTGCCACAACCCTGGGTTTCATCAAGATGGAAGACTGCCGTCGCAAGCGACGGCAGTCTTTTTCTTTTTTAAAAGATCGAAAATCCCAATTGAGAGATGCTTTTCGGCGTCAGTTTCTGTCGATTTTTAGCTTCTTTCTTCTAGAAAACAGGATCAATTTTTTTTTACTATCAAGAAATTTAGCACTACTGTGTTATAAGTTTTACTTGAAAAACACTTTTAGCAAAAACCACGACTGCACCTCATGAATAAAACGATCCAAGAACCATCCCGCAACGAGATCTGGAAAATGTTCGATCAGATCTCAACAACATACGACCGGGTCAACCGCGTCATGACGCTTGGGCTCGACCAATACTGGCGCAAACAGATGCGCCGTTTTCTACCGAAAGGAAACCATCTCAAACTGCTCGATTGCGCCACGGGAACAGGAGATCAGATTATCGTCCTCATGGAAAAGTCGAACCGGGTCTCTGAAGCGATCGGCATCGATTTGGCGGAAGCGATGGTCGCAATTGGAGTGGAGAAGATCGGGAAAAAGCCCTATGCCGCTGCCGTGTCAATGCAAGTGGCCAGTGCATTGGAGATCCCTTTTCCCGATGCGACTTTTGATTGCGTGACGATCTCTTTTGGCATCCGCAACGTGACCGATGTGTCTTTAGCCCTTAGGGAATTTTTTCGGGTTTTGAAACCGGGAGGACGCCTCTTGATCCTCGAAGGGACAGTCCCCTCCAATCCCCTCTTTAAAGCGTTCCACTTATTTTATTTAAGGCACTTCTTGCCGCGGATCGGGGGGATCATTTCCAAAAAGCAATCGGCCTACCGTTATTTAAATGAGACAATTGAGACCTTTCCAAGGGGAAAAGCCTTTGTACAGCTGATGGAGGCAGCCGGATTTCGCCAAGCGTGCGCCCATCCTTTGACGGCAGGAGTTGCCACTATTTATCAAGGGGACAAAGGAGATGAATAGGGCGACCGCTCATCTGCTCGAGATCAACGGGCGCTGCTATCCTTATAATCATCTGGCGATTGAAATCGCACCGGTCGATATCCCCTCATGGCTAAGCCGCCAAACGCTATTTCCCAAAATCTGTTGGCTGGAAAAAGGAGGAAAAATTGAGCGCGCTGCTCTGGGAAACCTTTTGAATTTCTCTTTCATTCCCCACCTTTCCGCCGATTCTTGTCCCGACGCGCGCTTCTATGGAGGAAGGCAATTTGGCTCAGGTTCCATGGATTCTGCCTGGAGTTCCTTCCCCTCGTGTGCGTTTTGGCTTCCTCAATTCGAGATCGTTCAAGAAAATGGTCATGCCGTCCTCCATCTCCACTTCTTAAGTGAGGAGGCGAGTCCAAGCGCAATGGGGCAGCTCTGCTTTGAAGAAAAGCTCCTTAAGTGGCAAAGTGTTTCATTGGCGCGCAGGCATGACTATCCCAACTTTCCCGATTGGAAAAAAATCGTGGCAGCCTCTTTAGACAAGATCGAAAAAGGGGAGCTGGAAAAGATCGTCATCGCAAGAAAAACTCGGCTTGTAACGGATCAGAAGTTCAATGGCTACAGCTTGCTCTCTGAGCTTCTGTCCCAAGCTCAAGCAGCCACCGTATTTTCCTTTGAACCCTCGCCCGAGGCCATTTTCATGGGGGCAACCCCTGAAACATTATATAGAAGGGATGGTTCAAAACTGCATACGGATGCCATTGCCGGCACTTCCCCTCGAGGTGAGACTAAGGAAGAGGATGAGATGCTCCGCGACGAACTGCTGAGCAGCGCAAAGGAACAAAGAGAGTTTCTATTCGTGAAACAATTCATCCAAACAGCTCTGGAACCTCTCTGCAATGAAATGGAGTGGAACGCTGCGGATTCCGTCATCCGGGCCGCCCACGTCCAACACATTTACAATCAACTCGAGGCAACGCTAAAAAATGGCGTTTCCGATCACGACCTCATCGCAACGCTCCATCCTACCCCCGCTCTCGGAGGGAAGCCAAGGAGCCTCGCCCTTTCCCTGCTGGCGCAGCTAGAGCCTTTCCAAAGAGGCTGGTATGGCTCTCCGATCGGCTACATCTCTTCGCAAGAAGCAAATATAGCCGTTGCAATCCGCTCCGCCCTGATCAAGGAAAATCAAATCGATCTTTATGCAGGAACGGGAATTGTAATCGGGAGCACTCCCCAAAAAGAGTGGGATGAGCTCGAACACAAAATCAAAACATTCACACAAGCTTTTTTATGAACCATCTCAATCTCAACTGGTCAAATCTCATCATCGAACAGCTTCTCAAACAACAAGTCTCCTATTTTTGTTTGGGCGCCGGATCCCGCTCAACACCGCTGGCTCTTGCCGTTGCCGACCACCCCGATACGGAACATATGGTCCATTTTGATGAACGAGGAGTGGCCTTTCACGCGCTTGGATACGCAAAAGCGACCCGCAATCCTGCTGTCATCATCACCACATCGGGGACTGCCGTTGCCAATCTATTGCCGGCGATCATCGAATCTAGCAACGACCGGGTCCCTCTGATTATTTTAACGGCAGACCGTCCTCATGAACTACGCGATTGCGGCGCAAACCAGACCTGCGACCAGATCAAGTTATTCGGCGATTATGTCCGCTGGCAAGTCGACCTCCCCTGTCCGACAACAGAGATCTCAGAGCGTTATCTGGCAACAACGATCGCCCAAGCCGTCTACCGCTCCAAAGAGGGGCATCCCGGCCCGGTCCATATCAATTGCCCTTTCCGAGAGCCCCTTTTTTCACTCGACCCTACCAAAACTGAAATCGTCTATCCAACGCTGTACGAGCCCACACAAGCGATGCCAAATGTCACCACCTTGGAGAAATGGGCCGGTGTTTTCCAAGAGACGCCGAAAGGGGTAATCGTCATCGGCTCCCTGCCCGCCCATCA
>CAZEYJ010000193.1:0-6698 GCA_964516795.1 uncultured bacterium | reverse complement strand
GAGGGAGGGCAAGAGACTTTTACGACGAAAAGAACCTTTTCTGAAGACGGAAGAAACCTCCTTTTAAGGGAAGAAACTGAAGATGGAAAGGTTGTCTGTTTCTCCTATCTTTCTAATACGGATCTTGTCACTTCTAAGCTGACAAAGGATGGGGATGAGATCATTTTGCGAGAATTTTCCATTTATGATGATTGTAACAATCTCGTGCAAACCATTTCTGATGACGGGGCCAGCGAGGATAAAGACAACTTATCTCATGTGACCCAGCGAACGCTCAAGACTTACACTTTACGTGACTCAGCACCTTTTCTTCATATGCCTGAATGGATCGAAGAAACTTACCTAGAGGGAGGAAGTGAAAAACCTTTAAAAAAGAGACATTTAGTTTACGATCAGCATGGGAACATTGCTCAAGAAGAGGTCTATGATGCTGAAGGAAAGCATGCCTACACGATCTGCAAAACTTATAACGAACGTGGAGATGTTCTATCTGAAACAAACCGCTTAGGACAAGAAGCAGCTTATACCTACGATTCAAGAGGACGTCCTGAAACTTCTCTTAACTTTTCCCATAGATTACATACGACGTTACTCTATGATACCAAAGGTAGGCTAAAGGCTCAGAGTGAAAAAGGAGATGATGGCGTTGTCCATGAGATCTCTGCAGAATACGATTTCCATGATCGAAAAATTCAAAAGAGGGATTCTTTCCAAAATGCAACTCACTACACTTACGACCCATTGGTAAGTGAGGTTACTAAAACGGATTTTCCTTCGATTAGCTCTATTGAGGGGCAAGAGATTGCTGTATCGACTATGTCAAGCTATGATCCCTTTGGAAGGCAGCTGACTAAAACGGATGCTAATGGAAATACAACAATTTATTGCTATAATGCCTATGGATCTTTAACAGAAATCAATCATCCTCATGGTGGAAAAGAGACTTTCCGCTATGCAAAAAATGGGCAGTTAAGCTGTCATACAGATTTAGATGGTCTTACAACCCTCTATAAACGCGATGTTCTTGGTAGAGTCCTTTCAAAGACTTATGTTTCTTCTGATGACAAAATTGTAGCTGAGGAAACCTTTACCTATAATGGTTTTAATCTTTTTACGGAAACTGATAAGGAGGGCAATTTAAAACAGCATTTATATGATGGAGCAGGAAGAAAAATCCGAGAGGAATTTTGCGGGCGTGTCACGGATTTTAGTTATGATTCTTTAGGCCGGATTTCTACAATTTGCCGACATAATAACGACAATACTCTTCTTATTCATTACAAAAGAGACTTGGAAGACCAAGTTTTAGAAGAATGTCAAACGGATATCTCTGGATATAAGCTTTATAAAATCAGTTATTCATATGACGGAGATGGAAACCGAGAAATCATTACCCGGTATATCAATGGAAAAGAAGCGAATCAAACATTTGTCTATGATCCTTTCTGTAGACTGATTAAGTATCAAGATGCTGGGGGGTTCATCACAAGGACAACTTATAATGAGAATTTCACCAATTTACTTGGTCAAAAAGTCCTAAAAAAAATAACTGTAGATCCCAGGCATATTTCTACCATTGAAACACACGACGCATTAAAGCGTACCGTAAAGGTAGAAGTGTTAAATCCCCAGGGGGTACATATTTCTTGCCATGATTTGATTCATGACCCTCAAGGCGATCTTCTTTATCGTAGAGATCATGTCTACGAGAATGGCCATTTTCAAAATACTCAGACAATTAAATATACCTATACCCCAGATCACCGAATCGCTAGCTTCACAAGGGGCTTTGATACCATAGATGCAAGAACAACAGCTTTTACTTATCTCTATTCTGGGAGAATTGCAACGAAAACTCTTCCAGATGGGGTTGTACTGACCTATAGTTACCATCCGTTGGGTTTTATGAACCGCTTAGATTCTTCCGATGGCAAAATTCAGCATACGTTTGATTATAACTTATTAGGTTATCTCAAATATGCGGCAGATGAGAATCAGGGGCTTGCGATTGCACGTCAGGTTGACCCTTTTGGGAATGTGCTCCAAGAGATATTCCCATATGATCTTGAAATTAAAAAGAATTATGATTGTTTTGATCGTCTTACTTTTCTAGAAATAAAGGGTCAAGGAGAAATTGCTTATGCCTATGACCCTCTCTTTTTACGAAAAATCACTCGAACCTCTTCGAGAGGAGAAGCTCTTTATACTCATGCTTATGAAGATTATGATGAAGATGGGAATCTTATTAGAGAGAGTTTAATTGCAGATTTAGGAAATGTTACCCATGAAATGGATTCGCGAGGATACAACGCATTTACTTCTAGCCCCTATTTTTCAGAGCGGCGTGGGTATGATTCAGTTGGAAATTTGATTAGCAATATTACAGATGGAGTGGAAAGCCTTTATTCTTATGATGAGCTATCCCAGCTCTCTTCGGAAAGTAATGCAAGTCAATCTTTAACATACACTTATGATTCTCTTTATAATAGAACTCAGAAAAATGGAAAGATACATGGGGTCAATATTTTAAATGAGCTTTTAGCAATAGAAAATCACCGGTGTTCCTATGACCTGAACGGCAATCAAATTTCCAGACAAACCTCTTCCGGGCTCTCTCGCTTCATTTATGATCCTCTGAATCGACTTGTAGAAGTAGTTTCCGAGAAACAGAAATTAAATTTTATTTACGATCCCCTCGGAAGGCGACTGAGCAAAACCGTCTATACTCAAGCAGCTTATGGTTGGAAAGAAACCGATCGCGAGAATTATCTCTATCATGATCAATATGAAATTGGAGTAACTAATCTTGATAATGAACCAATAAGTTTTAGAGTATTAGGATTTAATAAGTATAAAAACAACCCAAGTACTGTAAGCATAGAGTTAGAAGGCCGGTGTTTTGCACCTATCCTTGATGGCCAAAGCAATATTCGTCGCTTAGTTGGCATGGATAGTCGTACGGTTGAAAGCTATTATGATTGCACGGCATTCGGTGAGGAAGTTCAAACAACCTCTCATCAGGTAGGTCTGTTTAACCCTTGGAGTTTTGCTTCAAAACGGTTGGATCCAGAGTCAGGCCTTATTTATTTTGGGAAACGTTTTTATGATCCTCTCATGGGCCGCTGGCTTTCATTAGACCCAGCAGGGTTTGTTGATAGCGTTAACTTATATCAATATCTTCTCAATAACCCATTTTATTACTTTGATTCAGATGGACAAGAGGCCGCTACAATTGCACTCGGTCTATGGGGAACTTCTCAAGTGGGAGGACTTTCTTTAGCGGCGTTAACCGGGCCAGTTGGTTGGATCATAGGGGGAGCTGCAATTCTCACAACTATTATTGCTTGGAAGGGACCTGAAATTGTTGATAAGGTCAACAATTGGATGGATCATAAGGGTGCAAGTCAATTAATGGGTAACGAAACGGTTGGCTCCAATCAATCCTCTTCTGGTTCGTCAGAAGATCCCAATGATAAGAAAAAAGAAAAAAAAGTCGGTAGCAGTAAAAGACTTAAACCTGATTCTGATGCAACAGGTTCGCATACAGTATATCGTGTAGATCCTAAAACGGGTAAGGTGATCAAATATGAGACCTACCAGCCGCAATCAAATAGTTATGATCCAAGACAGTGGGAAAGTGTTAAAAGATATGACGGATCAGGAAGTGATCCTCATTACAATAAAGTTTTAGAGCAATATGTAGAGACCCCTCATGTTCATGACCCTTGTTCCCCTGGCGGAGTAAGACCGGCTTTACCTAGAGAAATTCCCAAATAGAGGAGAAAAATTGTGGAACAAGATGATTTTTTATGGCTCCAAAAATGGTATCAAGCTCATTGCGATGGAGATTGGGAGCATGGTAGTGGAATTCATCTAGGAACAATTGATAACCCTGGGTGGTCACTTACAGTGAATTTGCAGGACACTGAGCTTGAGGATAGAAGATTTTACAAAGTCCATATAGAGCGATCAGAACATGATTGGATATTTTGTTTTGTAAAAGATAGTAAATTTGAGGGGGTTTGCGGGCCTGCTAATTTACCTACAGTTTTGAAATTATTTCGCGATTGGGCCGAAAATTGTGAAGATGTTATTAGCTAGGGCCTTGTTCTCTAATTGCGCGCAATTAGAGAACAACGCCACATGGAGGACGGGAACTAACAAGACAAGAAATTGAATGGTTGCAAAAAAATGGAAAGACTCCTGAAGGACAACCTACAGGTACTCGTAAAGATGGGGGACACCCTCCTGGACCAAAACATAGTGATCCTCGAGCTTTAGCACCACATTCGCATGTTCCTGGAGTAACCAATCCTGATGGGACTCCTTGGCTTCCAGTTAAAAAATAAGGAGAAAATCATGGAGAATAAATTTACTTGGGGAGATCCAGTAGTCATAGAAAAAAATGCTCCACCCAATTTTCATCCAGGAGAGTTTGCATCCATTTGTGGTTTTTATAAGATTACATCTGAAGAAAATGCCAAAGGATTTCAATGTAAGGTTGGAGATTGGATTTATACAGTTGAGTTTTCAGACGGCTGTGATATCCAGATCGCGGAATTATATTTAGAAAAATATGATGCTCAGTAAAAGTGCGGAGGATAAAAAAGTAAATTTAATTGGGGAAATTCAATAGTGAGCACAAAAAAGGCGCTGGTCAACTTTCATCCAGGCGAATTTGCATCTCTATACTGCGGTGCCGATCCTCAAAGAGCTGTCCCATCTTCCGGTCATCGTCGACCCGAGCCATGGCACAGGGATCAGGAAAATGGTGGCGCCGATGGCCCGCGCAGGCGTTGCGGCGGGAGCCGATGGGATCATGGTGGAGATCCACCCCAACCCCGACAAAGCCCTCTCCGATGCAGAGCAGACGCTGAGCCTAGAGCAGTTCCAAGCGATGATGGACGACCTCAAGCGGATCGCCTCAGCAAATGTTGTGTTGAAAAGTTTAGGTGAAGTTTAGCTGCTTCAGCGCCGGCAAATTCATCCTTGCCGCGCTGAAGCAGTTTGGTTTAAATTAGGTTTCTTCTTGCTCGAAGAAGCCTTGAGGGATCACCATCTCTTCTTCGTTTTGATCAGCGACGGAAATCGGCTCTGAGTCAATTGCCGGAGGGAGGTCGTAAAGGAATTTCGGACCGTTGTAATTGGGATGATGAAGTGTTGCTTGCTGGAGGTTATTGAATCCGGCCGGGTCGAGAGTCAGGCGTGAGTTAAACAGGCGGATCTCGCAATCAGGAGATAGACTAAAGATCTCTTTAGGTAATTCCCTTAAGTTGGCGGTGTGATTAAGGCAAACGACTTTTAAATTGCGTAGGTTGCCAATTTCAGCGGGGAGGGACTCTATTCCTGAACTGCTGAAAGATAGATGGTTTAGGTTAGAGAGGTTACCAATTTCAGCAGGGACTGTTAGTGTATTTTGATGTACCTTAATTTGAGGAGTGAAATTGTTAATCAACGAGTGTTCCTCGCTGATTGAATTTTCATTTGAAAATACAAAAAAATTAAGATTGGAAAGTTGACAGATTTCTTTTGGGATTGCTGTTAGGCGATTGGATTTTAATCCTAGGACATTTAATCGGGATGTGAAGGGTTTTTTATCAAAGACCGGGGGCAGGCTGGATATGTTTGCTGTAATTACTATGGCTTTGGAATGACATTGTATTCCTTCACCCATTGAAATCATTTCGTATTTTAAAAAGCCCTTGATCAAGTTGACAACGATTTCTGTATGAGAAGTTCCATCGAATAGGTTTTCTCCTTCTTGGGCTCGCCAGTCATCTAAAATTTTTTCAAATTGAGGCGTTAAATCCCCTAATGAATTCATCATGGCTCCCAATAGAATCGGCGAATGAATTTTAGCATGCTGCTTTCCCCATTCAATAGGGTTGTTAGTTGCTCGACTTCCAAAATATATCCACACTTTGTTGGCAATGAAATCTCTTTCCGGCTCGCTGATCGTATCGAAAACTTCAAAAGCTACTTGTTCGACCGCTTTTTGCAGACGAGGAAAGGATTCAAGCGCATGCTCTGTTCCACAATTAGACTCTGCTGATGGGCCACTAGATTCTGCTGATGAGCCACCATCCAGATGATTGATATGCCAATAGAGCCGGTGTTTGATCCCTTCGGGAAGATCTGTTAGAAGTTCAAAAGCTGTTCGTTTAAGAGCCTCTTCCAAACGAGGAAGCGAATCGAAGAGATGGTTTAACGTATCATCGGCAGCGTAAACTCTTCCATCTAAATCATAAACATGCCAGAAGAGTCGCAGTTTAATATCATTAGCTGTGGTAGCTAAGCACTGTTGTATCTGCTGATGTATCTGCTGAGGTTTTTCGGAATTGTCCACGCGAGTCAAATAATCGTCCATGCGAGTCAAAGAATCTAATATTTGAAGATTCTTATAAGTGTTTAAATTAAGGTTAGTTGACATATTTTATCCTTTTTGATCGTAGATTGTTGTTGAAGGGAGCATTTTTATTCCTTTTCTATTTTTTTAAAAAAGAATGTATTTTGTGATTATTTTAACCGTATTTTAATTGTTAGTCTACTTGTTTAATTTATTTTAGTTTTTTTTATTTTTGTTTTTTATAAATTAAATTTTTATTTATAAAAAAAATCCAATCTCTTTCATACAGATTATTTCTTTTACATTCCGAAAAACAAAACATTTTTATGTCTTTTTAACAAGCCCAAATCTC
>CAZEYJ010000192.1:0-9381 GCA_964516795.1 uncultured bacterium | reverse complement strand
GGCGATGCCCCTCTATCAAGAGAGTGAAAAGAAAGCAAACCTAGCTATACTTAAGAACCATAATTGCGCCCGTCGCTTGAATAATGTTGAAGAGGTAGTTTCTACCCTAAATGAAGTTTGCAAGCTTTACGAAGAAGCTTTATCGCTTGCATGTGATGTGTTTAATCTGATTTCTCCTCACCTTGATGAGGGACATAAGAATGGTCTTAGAAAGACCATCGAAGATTATCAGGCAGCTATCAATAAATACAGGAAGGAGGCAACGGACTGGCCAGCTGCTGTTGTTGCCCAAGAAACTGCCTTAAAAGAACGGCTTGCGGTTTTAAAAGAGGATAGAAGCCTTTTTGAGGAAAAGGGGCTGAAGCGGAGCTCTTATGAAGTTCAAAAACAGATGGTTCCTATTCAAGAGAAGCTCATCGAAAGCGCTTCGGTAGATGAGGGGAAAGTTTTAAAAGAGGAGTTGTTACAACTTAAAAAAACGATTTTAAGTTTCGAAGCAACGGCTGATAGCCATCGCTTGACAGAAGTCGCTCCTTTGCGTTCTCCGGAAGATTTTAAAAATCGAGAAGCAACAAGAAGGGAACTTTTCTTTAAAAGCAATGTTCTCTTAAATTCCGAATTGTTTTTGCAAAACCTTTCGCAATCTAGCCCTCGCGCTTTCCCGTTAGACGGTCATGTCGGTAAAAGAGATAATCACTTCATCCTTTACACGGATCAATTCTACCGTTTTTTAGTTCAAAGCGACAGTCCTGTTTCCTACGTCCTTGTTAAGGTATACAGTCAAGGGCAAGTGATTTATGAAGAGAGCATCGATCTCCCTGTGAAGGGATCTTTTTCTTGGGAACGATTTCTGACCAAAGATGGAATGGTGTTCATCCCTGAAACAAAATTGAGAGATGAATTCGGACTCGATCTGCGCTTGAATTTTACCTATGATCTTCAGTGCAACTTTTCGATGATAATTGCCCAAAAAGCAGGCCATTCCAATTACCGGTTCTCCATCTCTTTGGATGGAGGGGAGCCTCTTTATGCTTTTGATCTCTCTGCACCTCCACCCTGGCAACTAGATATGCTTCGCAAGCCTGCCTTCTTCAGTGCAGATCGACCTATTGGAAAAGCGACTTTCTTTGAAAAAGTCTCTCTTATAGACGAGAGCGAGCGACAACTTGCTCTTTTGGAACCCGTCTCTTATCCTGCCCTTGATCAATTCGTCGAGGAGCTTAAAAAAGACCCTTTAGCCCTTGCCAGCTACGTCTATCATGAAATTGCTTTTGTAGACCCTTGTGTCTACCAGGAAAATGGGGTTTTTTATCCGCCAAGCATTCACCGAAACGCTTTAAGAACCTATTTAGAAAAAAAGGGATCTCCATGGGAGCAGTGTCAACTCCTGATTTACCTCCTTCGAAAGGCAGGATATCCCACTTTCTACGTTGTGAATGGCGTTTCTACTCTTCCAAGAACATTTGTTGAAAAACTTCTTTGGATAAAACTCCCAGAAGACCAAGAGGAAGTCCGGGTCTGCTATCCATGGGTTGTCTTTTTTGATGGGAAAGATTGGAATCCCCTCTTTCCTTGGATGAAGGAAATCCAAATCAAAGAAGGCTATGATCTCTATGGCCTCATGCCGGAAGAGTATTCAAGCGCTGATCGGTGGATTCTACGGTATTTAAAAGGAGACGAAGCTATTTTAAAACACATCGCTCCTGATGGCGATGACACAGCAGGCCCTCTCTTTGTCCGTTTTGTTGAAGAGCAGCTTAGAGAGCAAGGGCTTGCTTTAGCAGATATTGGGCTTCATCGCTTGCAGCTCAAAAGACAGTGTTCTTCCTGGAAAGACTTTCCGCGGGCTTCTAACCATACGGATGCGGCCCTGGTTATCTCTTTGGATGAAGAACCTCAGTTGTTTGCCAAAGCCTTTGTTGAATTTTCCTCTCGTGAGAATCCTCAAAAAAAAATCTCTTATCCTCTGCGTCTTTTCGATATTGGCTGTCGGGTGCTTCCTATACGATTTTCCACGCAAGGGCCTAATCAATGTCAGCTTCATGTTCAATTCAGTGAGCAAGAAGAGCCATCTTTGGACTTAAACGACACGGATCATGTGATCAACATTACAGTGAGTTATGAAAACCCTCTAGGATCACGAGTCCTGCAAGCCCATCAAACTCTTTCAATCTCTAAGGGAACAAGTGCGGCCCTTTGCTTTCATTTCGGAGGAGAGACTCCTCAACTGACCTCTCAATTTTATGAGCAGTTTTCCGCTGAAAAAGACGACAAGAAACGGCTTCATGCGCTTCTTGGATTTATGGGGGCTTCATACTTTGAAAAATGTGGCAGGTCTGAAGATGTGCTTTCTCAGTTGCATAAGATCAATCACGTAACCGCTATGGCTTGCGGGCTTGCAAAGATTTCTCCTGACATGTCCAAAGGGCCTTACAAAGGGGAAAACGATTTGATTCTACCTCAAGTCGATATGTGTTGGTTCTATTTTCAGCCTTCTAATCATTCCAATTTGGTAGTGCAACATCAGCAATTTAAAACAGCATGTCGTCAGTTTCAGGCGCTTGCATTGGTGAACCAATCGTCTAATGAGCATCAGATCTTGCGTGAAGTTTTTAAAGATGACAATGCCGTTTCTACAGTCAAACTTTTGCAATTGGCTCATCAACAGCACCAGAAAAAAGGATTGGAAGGGGAAGGATTCCTGGTTTTTGCTCGCCCTAGCTTAGAAGCTACAGACAAAACACCGGAAACCGCTCACAGTCTTTATTTCTCTCATCTCAAAGATCTGAATCTTCGCCAGACCAAGGAAGATTCTACAAGGCAATGGGAGACGGTCAATAGCTTGATCGGATGTAAAAATTTTTTGAGTGACTGGGCATATGCTTACATGACTCCGGGATTGATCTCCAACTCGAATGGTGTATATAACGAGATGGGGACTCTCATTTTTCATCCCGATGACCAATATGCTTTAATCTCTAATCATTATCTCTTGCTTCATGGAGGACTTGGATCTCCGCTGCCAAGTTACTACCTTTCACCATTCTCGATCCATCAATGGCAGCTTGTCCCTACGTTGAGTAGTTCTGATGTGAGCCGCTACACCTTACAAGTCCCATCTCTATTATCCAACTTTGCCTTTGATCTACCTTCTATTCCCTCTTTCTTTCTAGGAACGCAACAATGTCGCTCCGATGTGCGTTCAGAACATAAATCCTTGCTCAGTTATGTCAGCGATCCTGTCGATGTGGTAACAGGGGCCTTTTATATCGATGAGGTCGATCTTGTCTTACCGGGTTCCTTTCCTCTTGAAATCCGGCGCAACTACAACAGCCAAAATCCCCTTACCGGAGATCTTGGAGTTGGTTGGAAACTGAGCTTAAGTCCCTATCTCATCAAGCAAGGTGGCAAATTGTACGCTGCTGAAGCTGACGGCACGATGATTGCTTATCGCTACAATCAAGAGACGTCCAGATGGGAAGTTTTTCCTGAAGACAATTCCGACCTTTTCAATTTCAATCAGAGTGGTGTTGGTTCTACAGCAAATCCCTTCAATGCTTATATAGAAAATGATGTTTTATACGGATCTAACGGCTCGAAAAGAATTTTTGAGGGCGGTCTTCTCAGAAAGTGGATCAACAACAGAGGAAGCGCTCTTACCTTTTCTTACAATGCAGGCAAACTTTCCAGAATTGAAAGTTCGAACGGAGACTTTTGCGGTTTTCATTATAACCATGAAGGCAAAGTTTCGGAAATTTATGCAAAAGACGGAAGGAGAATCTCTTATGGCTATAATTCTCAGGGAGATCTCATCAAAGTCACACTCCCTAACACAGCTGTTATTTCCTATGATTACGATCATTTACATCGTATCATCCGAGAAACTAAGCCTGATGGAAAAGTTTTAGAAAATGTCTATGAAAAAGGTAAGGTCAAAAAACAATGCTCTCCCATGGGACAGCAGCAGGCGATGATCCCTACCGCCGCTTTTGATTACCAAGATGGCTTGACGATAGTTACAGATGCACAAGGGGAAGAAACGACCTATAAAATTTTCCAAAAACAGATTTACAAAGTCATTGATCCTCTAGGCTATGAAACTCTCCAATCGTGGTTTATCGATGAAGAATCATGCTTTGATCCTATCGCGGAGAAGGTCGTTGAATGCAAAGAACGCGGGGGAGCTGTCAGGTGTTTAAAATCATCGACAGATAAGCGAGGATTGACCACCTATTATCGATATGATAGAAGAGGAAACCCTGTAGAAATAGGGCTCAAAGGGGAGGACTTAACGGGAGATAGAGAATCGCTTGTCATTAAAAAGTTCGTTTATAATGACAGAGATCTTTGCATTCAAGAAGAGGTCTTAGGACAAAAGACGCTCACTACTTATGATACGACCTTTCCTTATCTTCCTAGAAGAATCGAAACCTATAGCGATACCACTCTCAGCTCTTATGTAGAGCTAGCATACAATTTCCTAGGACAAATTGAAAAAGAAGACCAGTCCGGCTCTATGACACTTTGGCAATATGACTCTCATGGGCTCCCCTGCAAGAAAATTCAAGTGACAGGTACAGATGACCCTGATGTTGTCACTCTGTATGCGTATAACAACCAAGGCCAATGCATCGAGATCAGGTCTGCAGATGGCTTCCAGGAAAATGATTATAACATCATGGGTAGCCAGGTTGAATCAAAGACATTTTCCCTTTCCGGAGCCCTTCTCGCTGCAACCTATACAGGCTATGACCTCAATGAGCAACCCATTTGGAAACAAGCAGCCAATCCTAACAATACCCTCTATCTCGATTATCATGCCTCCGGACGCATCAAAGCTTTAAGACAAACTTTAGGTCCTAGTCGGTCTGTTGCCTATAGCCTTTATGAGTATGACAGCCGAGGCGATCTTGTTGAAGAGGTGGATCCTTTAGGGTATACGACTTATCGGGATTATGATGCTTTAGGAAGGATAAAATCTGAAGTAAAAGAAGGACATTTGACCCTTTTCACTTACGAACCAGGCGGCCTCATTGAAACAATTACCGCACCTTCCGGCGCTAAAACAACGCATCTCTATACGACAAATGGCCTTCCGAGGGAGGAGATCTATCCCGATGGGACTAGCAGCGTAATCATTTACGATCTCTTTAGTCGTCCTATTCGAGAAACAAAAAATGGCATCGCGTGGGAAATCACTTATGATGATCCTCATCATCGAGTGACGCGGACAAACATCGCCACACAAGCCTCGGAAATTCGAGAGTTTGATGCGAGAGGCAATCTCATCCGCTTTACCGACGCTGCCGGCTACACATCAGAAAAAACGTATGATGGTCTCAATCGAATCAAAACAGAGACTTCTCCTACCGGAGAGCAAACAGTTTGGAATTATCAAGGTGATACCGTCATCTGTACATTGCCAAATGGAGAAAAAAGAGTTCAGCGTTATGAAGGGAGTCGTGTTGCCGAATCGAAGGTTGTCAATACTCAAGGTCATCTATTAGCAGCGATCGCTTATTACTATGATCCTAAAACCGATATTCAAGACGTTGTTCAAGGAGAAGATGAGACAACGACTTGGATGAATGTCTTAGGTCTTCCCGTTCAAGTTCAAAAAGGAGACATCATCACGACCTATGAGTACGATTTTTGTGGAAACTGTATCGCTGTCACTGATGGTGATGGAAGAGTCACTCGCCAGACATTTGATGGACTGAGGCGTCTCACGCAAAAAGAGCTGCCCGACGGCAGTCTCATTAGATATATCTATGATCTCGATTCTAATGTTGCTGAATACCATCTTCCCAATGGGACTGTCTGGAAAGCGTCGTATGACTCAATGAGGAGAAAAACAGTAGAGGAATTGCAAGCAGGAAGACAATCTTCTTTGCGCTGGGAATATAGTTATGAAAATGGCTATCTTAAAGAAGCCAAAGATCCTATGCAGCGCTTCCACTTTTACCTTTATGATCTCAGCGGCAGGCTTGCCCAAGAGACGGTGGATGGTTGGGAACGCAATTTCACCTATGACCCTCGTGGACTCCTTACTACCGCTGAGCAAATTGGGACTCAAAGTATCTCGTGGCTCTCAAGTTGGTTTTATTCTCCGCATCACGAACACTCTACAATTGAACGCTCTTACGATGCTGACGGGCGCCTTATCTTAGAAAACATTTATCTCAATTCCACTCTTATCCAACAAACTAAACAGGCTTGGGAAGCCTCTAGCCGATCGTTACAGATCGATGACCATACACGTCATTTTATCTACCAAAACCACCGGTTGGCTCGAGTTTCAACGCAAGAGATCGATCTCTCCTACAGTTATAACTTGAGCGGCGCTCTTGTATACAAATCGACCCCTTTTACTCACACAACAATCGAGTATGATTATTCCGGGCTACCTGAAAACATCTATACTTACTTGCCTGATCACATACACCAAGAGGCTCTTGAATGGTATCCTTCCGGCAAGCTTGCGGCGTATTCATCGTCCCGTGGGCAAAAACGATTTACTTATGCAGAACGAGGGTATTTACAATCCGCTGGCATAGAAAAATATGACTTTGATTTTGGGACATCAGGAATCGGGGTTCGTACGGAAGCGCCCGGTTGGATGGTTCCTCAATACGGCGTCGATGTTTTTGGCAGAATCGTCACAGAGGTGCATGAGCAAGAATCCTTCGCAACGAGCTACGATCCCATGGGCCAGGTCATTTCACAGGGCTCAAGACAATTTGAGTGGGATCCTTGGGGAAGGCTTCTAAGAGTTTCTGATGGGACGTTTACCTGGGAAGCCTCTTACGATGCCTTGGGCAGACGGTTACAAACCCGTTACACGCCCGGTGGAAGCCCAACACTCACGGCAATCTCGCTTTATGATCCGGAAGAGGAATTCCAAGAGATCGGAGTGAAATACGCCGATAAAACGTTTTGGAAAATCTATGGGCCTACCTCTTGTGATGCTCTAACCGATGAGGCGGGAGCTTCTGTGGTTTTGATGCACAATGCTTTAGATCAGCTTACAGGAGTTGTTTCACAGCAAGGAACGCTCTATAATGACCAGTTTCCCTCCTCTTATGGTCCTCAAGCTGCGACCCCCTCGATCCTATCCGATCTCTTATCGTACGCACAGTCACTGACTTGGCACAGCCAGGCCCAAGACCCAACAGGCTTGATCTGGATGGGAAAACGATATTATGACCCAAAAGTCGGCCGGTTTCTCAGCCCGGATCCTATGGGATATCCGATCTGCCTAGATCTTTATGCTTATGCCGGAGGCGATCCCGTTAATTATTTGGACCCTGACGGGAGATTCGCATCACCTATCTATCAAACGTTAAAACCTCTTGTGATAGGCGCTTTTAAGCCTTTTAACGGATTGAACCAAGCTATCCAAGACTTCAACGTGATTCCTGCCTATTTCGCAAACCACGATCTGAAGCGTTCCACCCCCTTCCAGGTCGGCTCTTTCGATTTGCCTCGCGGTGCGATCGGATTTATCAATGGGATCGACAATCAATATGCCGACTCTATCGCCAGTGCGGAACAATTGAGCCAATATGCAGGAGGAGCCAAGATTTATGGAATCTATAACGCAACCAACTGGGATAGTATTCGGGCAGTATCAATAGGCATTGATATCATAGAATGTGTCTTAGGACATCTGAGAGTACATACCCCATCTGTCCAATTATTGAAAAATCGATGGAATGACTTTATTGCCACACATGGACCCGATGCAAAACTTCTCCAGTTTAGCCATAGCGGAGGAGCCCTCCACCTCTACAATGCCCTTTTGACCTCGCCGCCATCAGTCCGGCAAAGGATCATTAGCGCAGCCTTCGCCCCCGCGATCATTATCCCAGAAGAATTATGCTTTGAGTCCCACAACTACATGAGTAAGCATGATATTGTCACTCATCTCGATGTCGCAGGCAAATTGAAACATGGAAATCAACTGCATATACTGAAACCTCACCCCGATGCTGATACGTGGGATCATAGTTTTTTAAGCCCCACTTTTACAGAGTCAATTCAATATCACATAACCAATTATCTTAAAGATTATGGAGGTAGTAAATGAAAATAATTTTTAATTTAGGAGTGATGCTGTGTATGTTTCTTTTTGGCTGTTCTTCCTTTGGCTATCAGTCGCCCCGTTATGTAAAGCTAGCTCATAAAATCACAGAAAAAACAGCAAGAGAGTTAAAAGCTCAAAAAAATCTGTACCTTGTAGGAACGGGAGGTCAGATGATGGATGATATACAGATGATGATGATGGGATTCAATTTTTACAAGATAGTAGATATTGAAACTGCAAGGAAACTTTTAGTTGATTCAGTGCAGGAATATTTAGCTGCTATTAATTCTAGCGAAGAGGTAAGACCTTATCTCCACAACTATCCGTTTACTGCCAAAAATGTAGAAATTGTGATTTATTTTTATAGTCCTGATGGTTCTCGAGGTCCTCCCGACAAGATCAAGATCGCAGCTACAAATCACGGAGAAGTGGTTTATTATATTGATGATCCTGAAAAACATACTATAAAATCTATGCACGAAGAGACTTATGAAGAAGCGTTAAAATTAGCTAACAATGAACCTAATTCCTAGGTGCGTCCTTAAAAAGTCATGGCATCACTATGCTCGCCATGACTGAACAGGTTCCAGCTAAAGTTGTGTTTCTGAAAGATGGGTTAAGGCGCACAGGGAAAATCGGTTTAATCATCATTCAACTACGGCGAATTCGGAAGACGGCTTCAAAACAATTAATTACGCTTCTTGCATTCCGTTCCCCACGGAAGTTTGATATGGATAGAGCCATTTTCGCGTATTATGTCCATGTGGCAAATGCCGCCTGATTCCCCTAGTACTGCCGGTGCTAATCCTACATTGGAAATCTTTCCATTTTTATCGGCTTGGATTGTATAGTAAAGAACTTCGTTGCACGAATTGGAAATCACACTCAAAGACTCGTAAGCTTTGAAATTCTTTCCAATCATCTCGAACAAGGAATATTCAAAGCTAGTTACGGTAATGCTCACCGTTGCTCCATCTTTTGCTGTGGCTTCTCTAAAGATATTTTTGCTCTCACAATTTTCGGCTATAATAGGAGAGATTTGGTTGACAATATTCTGATTTATGGCGGCGTCTTTCAAGGTTTCTTCATCCCGATTTTGTACAATCTGATGGCCGTTTGCTGGCTATAAGATTGGATAAGAGAAAAGTCGATAGAGCGCGCTCTCCTGTGTGGTTCTCGCTAAGTCATAGAGCCTCTATCGCAAAACATTCTACAAGTTTTGCTTCCTTTTTTGTACTAAAAAAGAGTTGAAATAGGCGGTTGTTAAATCGGTCTTCCCATCGGTATTACTAGGG
>CAZEYJ010000191.1:0-16910 GCA_964516795.1 uncultured bacterium | reverse complement strand
GCTCGACATGCGTATATCCCATTTTCCTGCAATAATTGGAGAGCTCGTGGGCCAGTTCTTTGTAGCTCAGAGGATGTCCCCCTTTGTTCTTCCATGAGCCGAGATGGACCTCGTAAATATTCAAAGGATAGGATTCCCATCGAGAAAAGCCCCTCTGCCGAAACTCCTGGTCTCCCCATTGATAAGAATCGAGATCAAAAACAACCGATGCCGTTGCGGGGCGATGTTCAGAATAGGTCGCAAACGGATCGCTTTTAAGCAAAACATGTCCAGATGGCGTCCTTACCTCAAACTTATACTTCTCTCCTCGTCCGATCCCAGGCACGAACAACTCCCATACGCCGCAGCAGCCCAAATTGCGCAGGGGGTTCACTCTTCCGTCCCACTGATTAAAATCTCCAACAAGGGAAACCGTCTTTGCTGAAGGCGCCCAAACGGCAAACTTCGTTCCTTTGACCCCCTCATGCACGCAAACTCTGGCGCCGAGCACATCATAGAGCTGATAATGGACTCCTTTGGAAAACAGATAACCGTCCATCTCGCCAAATGTCGGAGAAAATGCGTAAGGGTCATGCCCTAGCATGCCGCTGTGATGATAAACCCGATAATCCTTTGGCCCGAGATCTCCCGGAACCTCATATTCAAAAACGCCTTTTTGGTCGACGCACTGCGCCTGGACCATCTTCCCCTGGACCTCGAGATGGACGACAGAAGCGCCCGGGCGGTAGAGCCTGATCACCTTGCGGTTCTCTCCAATCGGGTGCAACCCCAGCGTCTCGTGAGGCTTATCAATATTGACTTCCCTTTTTTCCTGCATTTTTTGTTCGATCATTCAACGCTCTTCATCAGTTATGCGGAACCAGCTTGATGTATTATTTTCTTTCAGATAGCTCTCATATTCACCTTCTTGGAGCATCGACCGAAAATCTTCAAGCCAGGGCAAATGCAAACAGGTGAAATCCCCTGCAATGCGATACTGTCCTCCCGGAGACCATCCCTCCGGCGCATCTGCCGGGACCTGAGGCCCTTCATTTCTTTTGTTGACCAGGCAGAACGTCGTATCAACGCCTGCCATATAGACGGCTAAATCCCGATCAGGCCCATACTCAACAGGGCATTTCCAAAAATCAGACTCCCATGACTTGACCGTGTGCCGCCCATAATGCAGCTTCGTGCGAAGGTTCGGATGATCGATGTTCAGAGCAAAACCGACCTTCCAAGCTTTAAAATGATCCGATACGTCTAAAAGCTTCTGAATAAAATCAGCAGGCAAGTTCTCATTAAATTCCAAGTCAGGATCGGTTAACAAATAAACATCCCCCACCAATTTTTGGATCCAGTCTTTCCGATAGACCTTTTGCCCGAAATTCACCTTTTGCCTAAGCAGGGTATATTGATATTCGTTCTCATAATAATCGAGCATCGGCTGAAATTCGCTGCAATTGTCCACTACAATAATATCTGAAGTGTAAGGTTCCAGCTGGCGGACCATGTTTCTAATATACGTCGGCTGATTATATCCAATAATGATCACCGGCATATTGGTCTTTAACAACACCTCCGAACGCTCTTTGGGCACAAACAGAAAAGAAGCAAAAGGATCGCGCATCAAATAATCGCAAATATCTGCACAGGGGCAATCGGTGTTAAAAAACTCGAACAGGTGCTTAAAATCGGTGATTTTCTTTGACTTCCACCACTTGATATGGAAGGAAAGGTACACCTTCACTTTGTTATAATACGCAAAATACAAAAGATCTTCTAAAATCTCCTCCTCTCCCCCCTCGATGTCGCATTTGATGAAACCGATCCGACGCGCAGCTATCTCGTCATTTTGAAAGACATAATCATGGACCAACTGTTTAAGAGTAATGGCTTGAACAGGGTAATCCTCTGCATGATTAGCGCTTTGTTTGACACAGGAAATCGACTCGTTGAGCCGATGTTCTTTAGGCCCGAAAAACACTGTTTTTCCCGTCGAAGCAATAGGCCGCCGGCAAATGCTGACATTGGGACATTCAGAAGCCCCTAAATTATTCTGAAGGCATTCTAAAGAAACCGTATCCGCCTCGACTGCTACGACATGGTGGAAATTGTTTGCCAGCCAAATTGCAGTCGTCCCGATCCAAGCCCCTAAATCGATGGCAATCGCTTCAGGATCTTTCACTTGTTCAAAAATGGAAAATGTTTCCTTTTCCCATTTGGGAAATACATTTTTCACAAAATCATTGGTCGGAGGATCAGCAGGCGCAAACCGATACAGAACACCTTGCTTGTCAACCTCGATCGTTTCATTGGAAACCAGGTTGGAACACATCAAAAAAGAAATCATCGCAAGAATGCTGCGCGCTAGTAGAAACTTGAATTTCAAAGCCAACCTCTTAGAAAGTAAAGATTATACCGAAACAACCTGAAGAATCGGTTTTCGGTATATACCGAAACAACCTGAAGAATCGGAAATTCGGCTAGAAGGCTCTTCAATCTTTTGATCTGACCCGAAGGGACAGTGTTCATAGACACGACCCGAGGATCAGATCAAAATATTGAAGAAAAGCCGACGCAGCCGAAAACCGATTCTTCAGGTTATTTCGGTATAGCTCAAGATATCTCATCAATTAAAAAATAGTCTACTTCTGAAAACGGTCTAAGAACAATTGAGAGCTTTCCGGCAGATCGAGCTGAGCGCATCCGGCATCAACGGAGAGCACCCTGCCCTTCTCTTTGAGATTGGCCCGCACGCGGAAAGAGCGGATCTCTTTAGGAAACTTAAGAGCCTGTCTGCGCGCTTGGCGAGTCTGAACGATCATTTTACTTAATTGGTGCTTCGACCACTCGATGCTCAACGTTTCTTGGCCCTGAGTTGAAAGATGAACTAAACGTCCCGATGCAAAAGCGGGAAGCAAGCAGGGCAAAATTTCCCATTGGGAAGCCCCTTCTTGAAAAAAAAGGTCCAGGACAGCCCGATAACCTAAGCTAAGATGGAAAAGGGAAACGAACGAATCCGGAGCCGCTTCACAATCAGGCAAGATCCCTTGGAATAGAGTATCAGTCAAAGTAGGAACAAGGATCCCTGTAAATGAGGCCTGAAGCCACCTCCGGCAAGCCTCATACGCTTCCAGTTTACAATGAGCCGCCGAAGCCTTTTGAAAAGCATCGAGCAATTTAAACGTCCCGCAAAACCGATCGAGATTCGAGGTCGCAGGAATCATGCTGCCAAGCCGCATCACAACAGGAAGGATCTCTTTTAGATCGAAGCGGCGTAAAACTAAGTCCCAGTCCTGCGCTTTGTGCATCCCCAGAGATAATCGGACTTTTGGTACGGTGACAGGAAAGGCTTCCTTCTGAAGCGGGATCACGAGGCTTCCCTTTTCCACAACCTCTTCAATCTTTTTCTTCTCAAGCCAAAAAACCTCAATTACAGCAGAGGGAATTTTCTCAAAAGTCAACAAAATCCCCTCAGAAGACCTTGAGACCTCGTAACGCAGGAACCCATGCTTGGCCCGCCCAAAAACCCGGAGCACTCCTTTTTCCAAGTCCATTTCAACCGTGAACTCGCTCAAAGGCCCTTCGATCTTTAAATCAAAAGAGGCAACCTGGGATAGGTCATCCATTTTCTGCAAAACAAGCCGCGTTGGATAGACTACAGCCTTCCATGTGCTAAGAGGAAGGAGGCACTGGACCCCCGGACGATGGGAAAAAGGATGGATCCGTTCAGCAATTGAGATTTTCATGTGATCACCTTCCCTATCAGCCCTTTTGGAGTATTTTCAAGTAGTTTTACCTTAATCAATGTGTTCGGCTTTAAATCTGCCTTGGGAACAAAGACCATTAAAAAGTTTTCCGTATGGCCGCCGATGTACCCTTCGATCTGTTCCTCTTCTCCTTCCGTCAAAACGGTCATCTCCCTTCCGACAAACTGCTCGCGGAGCTCAAAAGCGATCTTTTCAGCAAGGCGCAGGAGTTTCTGCTTCCGCTCATTGATCACTGCAGGAGGAATTTTGTTCGGATAAAGAAAGGCCCTTGTCCTTGGCCTATCGCTATAGGGAAACATATGGACCTTGGCAAACCGGACCTTCTGCATGATCTCAAGGGTATCTTGAAAATCAGCCTCGCTCTCTCCGGGAAAGCCGACAATGATATCCGTTGTGAAAGTAAAATCGGGACTTGCTTTGACCAACTTATCAACCGTCTCTAGAAAAATCTCACGAGTGTACTTCCGGTTCATCCGCTTCAAAATCACATTGGAGCCCGACTGCAGGACGATATGCATTGAATGGCACGTCCTCTTTCCATTTAAAATCGCATCGGCAAGGTCCTCGTCCACTTCATCGGCATCGATCGACGAGACGCGCAACCTACAAAGCCCTTCGATCCCATCGACAGCCCGGATCAGATCTGCTAACCGGACCGGCGCTTGTTCTCCTTGAGAGCCCCCGTCAAAATCACCAATGTTGATCCCCGTTAAGACCACTTCCTTATACCCATTGGCGATCAGCTGCTCGACCTCCTTAACGACATCTCCTATCGAGCGGGACCGGGAGCGTCCGCGGACATAGGGAATGATGCAATAGGTACAAAAAGAATTGCATCCGTCTTGCACTTTGACAAAAGCCCGCGTATGGGCAGAAAAGTGTTGGATCGCAAATTCAGGGATATCCAAATCGGGAAAGAGCTGGGCGAGCAAGTTTTCCTTATCCTGATTCAAAACAACAAGGCCAACCTCGGGCATTGCACGGATCTCATTGGGAACCCTTTCCGCTAAGCAGCCCGTCACCACAATCTTCGCATCCGGATTTTCCCTAGCTAAATGGCGGATCTGATAACGCGACGAACTATCGGCCGATTCGGTCACGGTGCAAGTGTTGACAATGCAAATCTCTGCAGGCTCCCCTTCCTGAGCTTGGGAATAGCCGAGTTTGACCAATTGATCGACATAAGCCTGAGACTCATACTGGTTCGTCCGGCATCCCAAAGTAACAACTTTAAACTTTTTCTTACTTTCCACACAGTTTCCAAAATTTAGGAGAGAGTATGCCATTTTAGGGCGGGGGAAGCAAGCGCCCTGTTGCAAAAAAAGAAAAAGGGACTAGAATCCAAAAAAATGATTTAACTCTCAGAGGAAGGCCCCATGTCCATTTTTGCGTTGACCCTCTCTCTTTTCCTTGTCTTGAACTCGCTTGGAAATGTCCCTCTGTTTGTCGGCCTGCTAAGCAAATTCGACATCAAAAAACAAAGGCGGATCATTACCAGGGAACTGCTGATCGCCCTCGTTGTTTTACTCCTCTTTAACTTCTTTGGAGATGGGATCTTAGAGCTGTTGGGAATCTCCCAACCGATCATCGGGATTGCAGGAGGGACGCTCCTTTTTATCATCGCCCTGGGGATGATCTTCCCAAGACAGCAAGATAAAAAAGGGGAGATCCTCACGAGACAAGAGCCCTATATCGTTCCCCTTGCGATGCCGATCACTGCAGGCCCCGGGGCCATTGCGACTGTGATGCTTTATACCGAGCTCCACAACGTATGGCTCATGACGGGCGTCATCCTGATGGCCTGGATCCCGACCTATCTCATCTTGCTCGCTTCATCCAACATCAAATATTTTTTAGGGCAAAAAGGATTGCTGGCCTGTCAAAAACTGGGCGGAATGTTGATCTGTCTCATCGCCGTCCAAATGTTCACTTCCGGTGTCATGGTTGTCTTGCAAGATGCCTTCCACGTCCCTAAGGCAACGACGAAAGCCGTCCACGGAAAACATCTCAATTCTCCCGTCAGTAACGTCCCTTCTGGGGAATGAACCCTTTCTCTCGAAGAGAAACGAACGCTTCAGGGCAGACGATCAAATGATCGTCAAGAGCTATTCCCATCGTGCGGCCCGACTGGATGAGCATGCGTGTCAGCTCAAGATCTGCTTCAGAGGGCGTTGGATCCCCGCTGGGATGGTTATGGGCAATGATCAAACTGTGCGCTTTGTGGCGGACTGCAGGATAGAAAACCTCCCGCGGATGAACAAGAAGCTGAGAGAGGGTCCCGACAGACACCGGCTCCCGATGGATGAGGCATCCCCTCACATCGCGCAATAGCACGATAAGGACCTCCTGCTTCTCATCTCCGATCTCCTCTTTAGCCAAAGCGTAAGCCTCAGAAGGACTGAGGATCGGAAACTTCTCAATCGCATTGATCTTTTTACATTTAGAAGCAATCCCAAAAACAGCCTTAAGCTGGATCGCCTTCGCTCTTCCAACCCCCTTGATTTCCATCAGCTCGGCAACCGAGGCTCCAAGCAATTGAGTCAAACCTCCGAAATGGGAAAAGATCTCCTGGCTTAAATCAAGGACCGATTTGCCCTGTGTGCCGCTGCCTAAAATAATTGCGATCAGCTCAGGGATAGAAAGCGCCTCAACACCATCTCTCAACAGGCGCTCACGGGGACGTTCTTCGATGGGAAGGCTCCTTAAAGGGCTCATCTTACGATTCCAACAAAAACGGGTGGACCTTATGTTCCATGTGGACTGGGATCTCTGCTTCGATCAGGATATCGTTCTCTTCATAATCGCAGCGCATCACCTTCCCTTCGCGCATCAGCTCGCTGACAAGCGCGTAAGCGCTCTGGGGGATCCTCGCCTTGACCACCTTGCGCAGCAAGGAGATCTCCTTCATCATCATCTCAAGCAGCTCGTCAAATCCCGTTTTGTTCAATGCGGAGATCGGAACGGTTTTCTTAAACTTGAGTCTTAATTTGGCCAGCATCAGCGAATTTTCACACTGGTCCACTTTATTCAATACGGTGATCATCGGATGTTCAGCTGCGCCCAACTCCTTCAACACCTGCATCGTCTCTTCAGCTTGCTGTTCTGCCATCGGATGGCTCGCGTCGATCAAGTGAAGGAGGATATCGGTATGCACCGCCTCCTCAAGCGTGCTTTTAAAGGCTGCGACCAACGTATGGGGAATTTTTCGAATAAAGCCCACCGTATCGATCAACAAAATCTCTTGGCGGTTGGGCAGCTGGAATTTCCGCGTTGTGGTGTCCAGCGTCGCAAACAACTTATCCTCGACAAGGACATCAGCTTCGGTCAGGGCTTTTAATAAGGTCGACTTGCCTGCATTGGTATAGCCGACAATGGCAAACGTCGGAACTCCGCGCCGCTGCCTTAAGCTCCGCTGCGTGGTCCGCTGTTGCGCGACATCTTCGATCTCTTTCTTTAACCTTTCGGTGCGGCGGCGGAGCAACCTCCGGTCGATCTCGATCTGCTTCTCCCCTTCCCCCTTGACAAAAGCGCCACCCGACGCCGACTGGCGGGAAAGGTGGGTCCACATCCTCTTCAACCGAGGAAATTGGTATCTGACCTTTGCCAGCTCGATCTGCAAACGGGCCTCGCGCGTCCTAGCCCTTTGGGCAAAGACCTCAATGATCAGCTCCGTCCGATCGATCACAGGGCGCTGAAAAAACTTTTCTAAATTGCGCTGCTGATGCGGGGTGATCTCATCATCAAAAATGACGACCTCAGCACCCTTTTCCTTGACCATCTGGAGCAATTCTTCGAGTTTTCCCGAACCTAAATAAGTTCCGGCATCAAGTTTTTTGATAGGGCAAGGAACCTTCGAGACAGCTTCAAGGCCATAAGTATCGCAAAGGCGCTCGAGCTCCTTCAAATTATCTTCACAGCTGACCTTTTCCGCTGTAGAGCGGTAGACTCCAGCGAGCAAAGCTGTCTTAAATTCGCTCAGCGCAAATGGCGCTGTCATATCTTCTTTTTGGATCTCGTCGTTCATTGGCATCTAAGTTAAAAAAAGATTTCCAGACCATCATAGCTTAAACGGACATCAGAGGGAAGCATAGAATTGGTCTTTTCATGTTCTAGATCGTGGGCGATATGGGTCAAATAAGTTTTTTCAGCTTCTACGAGCCTTGCAAACGCAACCGCCTCATCGAGGCTAAAATGCATCAGCGTCGGCACATGGCGCAGTGCGCTCAGCACCAAAAGTTTTACCCCCCTTAAACTCTCCACTAGCGCATGGGTATATTCGCGGATATCGGAGACATAGGCAAAATCTCCGATCCGGAAACCGGTGACCTTTGTACCCGTTTGAAAATAACTCATATACTGAACAGGGATTCCTTGAAATTCCTTCACCCCGAAATCACCCTCCAGGATCTCAAAATCAATCTGGGCGCTAATGCTCTTGCCGGGCTGCAAAGGGCGCATCATATAGTGGCATCTGAGCTTCAGGTCTTCTAGGGTTTCTTGGGAAAGCAGGCAGGGAAGAGACTTTTTCTGAATGAAATAATAAGCGCGCAGATCGTCTATTCCCCCGACATGGTCAAAATGGGGATGGGTGATCAAAACCCCATCGAGATGGTCAATCCTGTGCTTCAGCGCTTGCTCTCGGAAATCAGGCCCGGCGTCGAGCAGTAAGACTTTCCCATTGGCCCTTAAAAGACCGGCAGAGCGAAGCCGCTTATTTTGAGGAAGATTGGAACGACAGACATCGCAGTGGCAAGCGATTGCAGGCACCCCCATCGATCCCCCCGTCCCAATAAAAAGAAAACTTCCGCGCATTGCCCTCTAATCTTTCAGCTTATTTCAACATAAAGCGATGGTAGTCTGTGACAAAGATTTTTGCAACACCTCAACTAGAGGTCTATAACAAAAATTTTTGCGTGATTTTTACGTCGCAAATCTTGCCTCTTCTCTATCTCGCAACACTTCTTAAGTGAAGATAGGGGACTAGTTGGGTTATAAAGGCGGACGAGAAAAACAGTATTCTTTTGTGCCGTGCTTATGGATCTCGTCTGAACGGGTCCACCACTGATCTTCCGTATCTTTATCGATCTCATATCCCTGAGCCTGAAATACCATCAGCAAGAAGTCGTCGGGGGCCAGCTTGACTTGGTTCCAATGTTCAAGGACTTTTAATTTCCTTCTTGCAAACCGATTGAATACGCGGCCAAACTGCCTACGTCTGTCCAAGTTCACTTTTCCCTCTCCTGTAAAGTCTGCATCCTTCCCTTCCCATAAATGGGTTAAATCCCCTTCGATCAGCCCCGAAACTTCAAAACTCCCTTCTATTTTTTCCTGCAAGTCTCTTAGCTCCCTAGCCTTCTCTTTCTGCTCGCAAATCGCATCGGGATTCGAAAACAAAGCAACAAACAACGGATTGCTCAAAAAAGCCCCTTTCAGTCTGACGATCGATGCCTGGCTGAATACCGTATGGACGGCCAAAGCAGCTTGAAATGCCGATACCTCGAGCAATTCTTTTTGAACCCGGCAGATGATTTTCACAATCTTTTGCGCTTTTTCCAATGAATTACATGCAAAAATCTGACCTACCAAAAAGTGCATGATCTGATTAAACCGTTTTGCTTGAATCTGAAGCGCTTCTGTTTTTTTCTTAGAAATGGAAAGCAGATCTTGAACTGTGACCTGCTGCCTGGCCTCCAGCAAATAAAACAAAATGCTATCTCGAAGTTTCCTTACAATTTCCTTGTCCTCCCAAATCTGATGGGGCACTTTAGGCACAGCCTCTCCCAGGATCCGGGCCTGAAAAAGGGGATTTGCCACCTCAACTTCAGGAGAATGATTATCCGCCTCAAAAGAGGAAGCCGCTTCTTCGCGCAAGTTGATCTTGACAAACGCCTGTTTTAGAGAAGAAGTTGTTTTGAGGAAATCTTCGGGGACCTCTTTGATAAAATTATCCAAATTAGCTCTTTGCAAAGAAACTAATAATCGGGTCCAATCTGCATCTTCCCTGAAGGATTCTAAATCCCCGTTTGCCGGAGCCTGCCTCCAAGCATAAATAAAATGCATCAACCGGATCAAAGTCGCGGAATGGCGATTCTCCCATTTGAACATATCTAAACAACGATGGATCGCAAAACGGTACAAATTTCCATACGGATCCCATTCTCTTATCCCGGCAACTAAATCAAATGTCTCTTCGGTCGATGGAAAGTCAGTTTGGATCCATAACAGCAAAAACTGCAGCTCTTTCAATGAAATAGAAAAAGGGCTGACCTCCGATGAGCTGGAGCTGCTGGCCCGCTGCCCATCTTCTACACAGCCTTGGCCTCCTTCCTGAACAATTTTTTTCGCCTTTCTGATCAATTCCATTAATTTTATTGTCTGAGCGCTTTTTAACGACACCGAGACAATCTGATCAACTATGGCTCTCATTTTGGAATTGCCCCATAAATAGCTCACATGCGGCTGAACTATCACCTTGAGACCCATTTCAAAAACACGCCTTGCCCCAATAGTTGAAAGAGGCGATTGTTCTGAAAGTAATTTCTCAATGGCTCGCAAAAACTTTTTAAGCAATTTTGCCTTTTCCAATCCGACTGCCAGCTCAAAACCACTGGGAGACAAATAAAGATATTGGTTGAAGGAGATCTGTCCTAGAATGTGAAATAAACAAGGCGGAAATTCGCTGCCTAGATTGGTAGCGATCTTGGCCACGACGCGTTCCATTTCCACCTGGATCACCGACTGAGATTGAAATGCCATGAGCAAAAAGTCATTAGGAACTAATTTCATTTTTAATGTCCAATACTCGGCCAACTGCGGTTTGAGCCTGACAAACCGATTAAGGGTTTTGCCTAGCTGCCTGAGCTTGCCTACATTCACCCGTCCTTCCTCTGTAAAATCGGGCACCTCCTCTTTTAATTGAGACAGATCCTGCAAAAACAGGTTCAACGCTTCAAAGACAACCTCCCCTTTGTTTTGAAGCTCGCGCAATTTCCTCCCTCCATCCTTTCCTGAAAAAACAGCTTCCGGACTATCAAATAAACTGACAAATAACTCATCCTGGGAAAAAAGAGGAGCCAGCTTCTTGACCGACGGGCGCTGGAAAACGGCATACACGGCTGCAGCCGCTTCAAATGCGGATAAGTCGATCAACTCTTTTTGAACTTGGCAGATCACTTTAACTATCTTCTCCGCCTCTTTAGAAGAGCTCAAAATCTGTCCCACCAAAAATTCAATGACCTGATTAAACCGTCTAGCTTGAATATGCAACGACTCCACATCTTCTTTACGCGAAAAAAGCAGATCCCCAACTGTAACCCGCTCCCTAGCTTCCAGCAAATAAGAGATGATACTGTCCCTTAACAATCTGACAATCCCTTTGTCTTTCCAAATCTGGCATGTCATATCAACAATCGCCTCTCCACCAAGAGCTTCCTTAAGAAAAAACTGTTCCGACTCCATTTCAGGCAGGTCAGACTCTGCTAAAAAAGGTTCTAGCTTAAGCTGAGATTGCTCCATCTTTATCGAACAAGACCCCTGATAAAACATGTCATTTAAAAAATCTTTCGGGATTTCTTTTTTAAAGTCTTCTAGTCCAGGCTCAGATAAACAACGGAGCAACGACCTCCAATCACCATCGTCGCCAAGAGCTATCAAATCCTGATTGGCCGGAGTTTGCCGCCAAAAATAAATGAACTGCAACAGCCGGTATAAAACCTCATGGTCTTTATTTTCCCATTTTGCCATTTCCATAAATCGATGAATAGCAAACCGATAACAATTGCCTTCCAAGTCCCATCCCCTTAGCCCCGCGATCAGATCAAAAGTCCCTTCCGAGAACAAAAAATCAGCCTGGATCCAGTAAAGCAAAAATTGCAACTCTCTCAGAGAAGTCGGCGGGGAATGGATCACCACGTGGGCATATTCGATCAATGTTTGAGTTGTCGGGGAATTAAACTCTCTCCGATTCATCTCCATGATCTTCCCTGCAATTTTTTTCATCTTAACGATCTCAAATAGGGGCCTCATATCGGGAAAAGTCAAGATCCGCAAACCTAAGTTCAATACAAACTTTTCAGCGCACTTCTTTTTTTTCAGGAGTAATTTATTGATGGCAATTAAGAAAGTTTTCTGAGCTGAAAGATCTGAAGATCTCTCATTATTATCCTTGATATTTTTAAAGATTTCCCTTTCTTGAGAAGACTCAATTAATTGGGATAAAGACTGCAAGCCCTTCTGCGCTACTTCCCTTGAGGAGCCTTGGACTCCTAGATCCACAGCATGCTTTGCCCTTTCAATCAGTTCCTGAAATCTTGGAGTCTGAACCTTTTCAGGCTTCACAGAAACGATCCGCTGAATTTTTTGTTTGATTTCAGGTTTGCCGAACAAATAATTCAAATGAGGCTGCCCGATCGCTCGCAACCCCATTTCAAGAATACGCCGGCGCTTGACATGATTAAGGGTCAATTTTTCAGAGCTTGACCTCTCATTTTCAAACGTCAACCTCTCAACCCCATCCAAAAAAATTTCCAGAAGGCGTTCTTTTTCCAATCCCATGGCCAAATCGAGGCCATTAGGAGACAAATACAAATACTGGTTGCATGAGATTTGGCCTAAAATATGCGCGACGGCAGATGAAAATCCCCTTCCGAGATGCTCGCGGATCTGCCCAACGATCCGGTCCATTTCCAGAGAACTGCTTCTTGGCGATATCGAAAAAAAATTCGATTCCCCCAACTCGTCAATCGTGACCGATTGGCATCTGGTTAAATCACTGACCCGCTCTTTTGACAAGAAATTTTTCAACTCAGAAGACTTCCGCCGACTCAAAAACCTTTCCCCGGAACCTCTCTTACTAACAGGAGCCCTTCCCTTCTCCCCTACCCCGCGCTTTCTCAAGAACTCGAGCTCTTTTCCGGTAGGGCTCCCACTATCGAAAGAATCTAAACTCAATTCGCCAAAATGAGGACTCCCCAAGTCATCGAGCTTCCGCCTGCCGGAATCAGGGGTTTCAATACGCTCCGACCTCCGTTCTCCTGAGTTTGGAGTGAGGTTCCGCTCAAACTTATATTCTCCCGAATCGAAAGTGGTTATCCGGTCCAACTTCCTTTCTCCCGAATCCGGCGTCCCCATTCTTCCCGACCGCCGCTCTCCCGAACCTCGGCCGGCTTCCAACTTCCGCTCGCCAGAGTCCGGGGTGGCCTCACGCTCTGCCCTCTTCTCTCCGGATCCTGGCTTCTTAGGGGAACCTTTCTGTTTGTCCAGCATCCAACCCGGAAGCACATTGCCTAATGAAATCTGTGGAATCTTCCCGCTCATAAGAACCTCCCTAAAATGAATTTAGTCGAGCTCTAATTGATGGCGTGGACCAATACCTCAGTAGGAATACACGCCTCATCTGCTCGATCCATTGCTTTAGCAAGAAACTGGGCTAGATAAGCGTGGTAAATAAGCCCGCGGGAACCCATTGCAGTAAATCCCCAAGCCCTTGGGGAAAAGCGGGCGATGATAGGATAATAATGGCCAACCCGGGAGACTCGGACCCCCGCTCGGCATTCAAGAAAACGTAAACGTTCGACATCAGGGAAAAAAAGGGCCAAATTAGGCAGAATTTTTTTCTTCGCCGTTTCAAAGTCTGGGCCCTCGGAAGCAAAAGGCCTTTCATAAGTCGACCCCAAATAACACAAATGAGGAGACTCCCCCTTCGCCACATACCCTTTTCCAATTTGGCTCTGTAGGACCATCGGCACATCACCTGGAACCTCCGCTGCCAGGACTTGCCCTTTCGTTAAATGAAACCGCAGGCTGCCTGCTTCCGCAAACCCTGCCATTCCTCCGCCTGCTGCAAGGACAATTTGATCATAAGCGCTTAGCTCTGCCAAAGAGCCAATTTCCTTCGAGATCAAAGACCCTCCGGCCTTCTCGACCATCCTCCAAAGCGCCCACAGATAATTAACGCAATGGACCGTGATGCCGGACCGGATCAAAAAAGAATGCTCGTCCTGGCGGACTACATCGCCATAGCGTTCGCTATGCTCTAAAAAAGCCTTCTGTTGCGCCTCATCCTTCACAATCCGGACGATCCCATCAAAAAACGCCACAGGGCGGCACACCTCCTTCTGAGCTTCATTGAGCAGAGCGACGGTGGCAGCAATCGCCTCTGTAGCCCGCCAGCTCCTTCTGCCCTGCTCTCCCGGATAGGGATGGAGCAGCCCGGTAGCAACCCCGGAAGCTCCTCCGCCGATCCCGCGAGGATCAAACAGCGTCACCTCATGATGACCGGTCTGAAGAAGAAAATGAGCCAGCCCTAAGCCGCAAAAGCCGGCGCCAACAATGGCAATCTTCATAAACCAACCCCTTTTAACTTTTTCTGGGCCCAAACATAACTTTCTGCAGAAAAATTAAAGAAAAAGATCACAGCGGGAGAGAGCAAAAGGCTGAAAGGAAGCATGATGAAAAAAAGTTCCACCCCCCCTACAGCTTTCGAATCGATCGCCATATAACTGCTCTTTGTCATCACAGCAGCCAGCGTCATCAAAGCAGAAACAACTCCGAATGGGAATAATCCCGTTAAAAATAAAACGGTATTGGTAAAAGGATTGGCAATAAACCGCTGAAAAAGCCCCTCAAACGTCTCGACATGGACCTTGGAACGCAAAGCAACGACAGGGGTCAGATAAAAAAGCATCTTGATAGTAAGCAGGCCCAAAACAAACGAACCGAGCAAAAGCAAAAACGGGCCAAACGAAAAAACAACCCTCAAAAGCTCTCCGATCACGGGAAGTTCGCGCAGCAAATAAAAAAGCCCCAGCACAGTCCACAACAAGAGATAGCTCAAGATCAACGGGATGCATAAATAGGCCACTTGCACCATCAGTTCCAAAGACCCCTGGATTGTCTTCCGATAACAAATGGGGATCCCTTTGATCTCATCATGGTAGATCCGCACCAGCACAACCCCGGAGCAAATCAGCAGCACAGAGCAAAAAAACAGAGGCAAAAACTGCAAACTCGTTCTGATCCAAGGGTTTGCATAGATTGCCATCGCCTTGCTCAAGACGATAAGCACTCCGCACCCAATAAGAATTGGAGCGATAAAAAGTAGCTTTTTACGCGAAAACGTCAACCGCAGCGCCCGGTTGAATAGAAATTCCAGGTCTTTCCAGGTCATAAGCACCTAAAAAAAGACCCATCATAACGAATCGCCAAATATATACCCAAGCAACTTCAAAAGTTGGTTTTTGACAACGTCATCAGCCACTGAATTTGAGACCCGTAAAAAAATTAGAAGTCGAAGCGCATGCCGAATGTAAGGCCTTGAAAGGAAAGGTCTCCATCATTGCGGACAAAAAGCCCTGGGGCTGTATCGCCTACAAAACGGACCAACTGGTTCTGATCAAAGAAAACATTAAATTCCCAGCCGAATTTAAAGCCAAAGTGATAGCTGTCTTTGGAAAAGAGATAATCCCACTGGATCCCCAACGCCATCTCTGCAGTCACAATGACATTATCGACATGGTTGGAAAGATTGACCCGGGTTACTTCAGCTTCCTCGACCCGTTCATGCTCATGGATGCTGAAATGACCTGAAAGCAAGGAAGCTGCCCCATTGCCATAAAGGGACCATCCCGCTCCAAGCCCCCATAAAGAATCAAATCCGAGCCGGATCCCCACACCCCAAAAATCATTATCGAGAGACACCTTGTCCCGATCTCCGGCAGGCACCGCTGTCCCTCCTGTGTAGCGCACATCGTAATCCTGATCGATGACAAGACCGCGCACCCCCATAAACGGACGGATGCTCAACCAATTGGCAACAAAACAATCGCGCCCCAATTCAATATCCCCGATATTGACGTTTGCATTCCAATGAGCTTTAGCATGAGTTGCATAGATAGGAGCAGTCAGGCCAAACGGCGCTTGCCACTGAGGGAAAACAGCCCCATCCTCATCCGACACCCCGCCTTCTGCATGAGCGTGCACATAAGTGTAATTGATAAAAATATCCCACTTATCATAAGGGAGCTTGTAGCCTAGCCCCAAGCGGACGCCCCAGTCCCAATCAAAATCAGGCTCTTTGACATGAGCATGGGATAGGCTTGTCGTCCTATCGCTTTTCACTGCATAGCTCAAACCATCTAAGCTCGACACCCAAAGAAGCGCATCCCCTTCGATCCACAGATCATGGCTATTTTTCACAGAGAATGGGTCGAACACCCGGTAACCGGCCTGTTCAGCAGGACCAGCAGTCTCCTCGGCACAAAGCGACCCCATCGCCAGCATAGCCAGCGACAGCATCCCCCTTTCCCAAGTTTTACGCTCTTGAACTGCCACAGCAACCTCCAAAAAAACCAGAATTCAACGACAGCCTCTCTCCCACACCCTCACTTTTTAATTTAATTACATAATAATTAACATTCAACTAAATATTTAAAAAAACAGAAACAAAAAAAACTAATTTAATTAAAACACAACATTATCGAGAAAAGGATTCCCTATCGACCGGAACTTGCAGAAATCGCAAAAAAATAAAAAAAATGATAGAGTCTGTCGCCATACCAAAACGACCTAACCGGAAAGCGCATGGCCTTCTTACAAACATCTAACCAAACTTCCCCCTACCAGCACCTGATCAAGCTATACGATCCTCTTAGTACGAAAGAAGAAAAACAAAAAAGCTTAAACACCCTTCCCAAACAGATCCGCTTAAAACTGAGCCTCAAGCTGCAGCAACTGACCAAAGAACCCTCGGCACCCCATCTCTTCCACCAGCAAGTCCATCTCTTCGATTCCTTGCCAAAATTGCAACAGGCTATTCTCCAGGTAGCCCTTGAAGTCTTTGCTGCTCTAAGCTCTGAACAACAGCAATCGATCTTCTATAGCTTGTCCCCCAAAGAAGACCTAGAGACCTCCCCCGAGCTTTTGGTTGATAAGCCGCTTGTCTTCAGGAATCCCAACTGGCATGAAAAATTTGCCGCAGACAATCCTTCCCTTTTCCTCCAAACGCTCGATGAATCGCTTGGATCTACAGTCCCTCATTTACAAGGATTAGGCGATTGGACCCCAGAACTCCAACAACTGTCTATCAAATGGAGCCGTCAAGGAGAAGCGCACGAATTGCAAAAGCAGGCAATAGCAAAAATCGCAGCTTTTGCCCAAACC
>CAZEYJ010000190.1:0-5135 GCA_964516795.1 uncultured bacterium | reverse complement strand
TTGATCTATTTCTTTTTGAAATACGTCCATTTTAAGCTCCGATTGTATGGAATAATCGGAGGATTATACACTAAAAATTATTTTTGATAAATGGTATCATATCCCTTTTAAAAGGAATGCGGGGGTTTTCTTTTTCAATGACTCATTTTCCTCAAGAAAATGAGTCGTCGATAAATGCTATAGAGGAGTTTTTCTTGCTATGAGAGAAAAGATATCGTTAACTGTTGAGGACCGCGTGGACGTGCTCGCAGTGTTTTTGACCGCAGGTGCATCCGACCGGATCGCCTAAGTAGACGCTGTAGTGCTCTTTAGAGTCGATCGGGTTTTGCACGGTAAACAGCTTATCGCTTGTTTGATTGATCTCCCAAGTGCGGAAGCTTAGCTCCTCATCGGAGACGATCTCTTCCTCTTCTCCGGCAGCCGGGCTGTCGGGGAGGGAGGACTCTTCTTCCATTCCAGCGAGCAGGGCCCTTGCGACTTGGCAGTGGTGGCAGTTGCAGTGGGGTTCAGGCTCAGGGATCATATTGGGATCGGAAAGTCCCATCGTCTTTGATAGCATTTTGATCTTGTTGAGAATCCCTTCCGGCAGGTCGGGGGTATTTGCTTTATTGGGGTCGTGTTGGAATACAGTGGTTCCCATGCTGTCTAAGTTGAATTGGAGGTCGGCGGGAGCTTCAAATGGGGTCAGCAGCCCCCCTTCGAATGGGTGGGCAGTCGGTTTTTGAGGAGGCAAAGAGTTTTGCAGGAGTTTTTGTTCCATTTCCAGGTACTTGTTATGGGCGGAGAAAATGGCCTCGATTGCAGCTCCGTCTAGATTGGGGATGGCGATCGTTTGGTCGTTGGTTAGGCAGACGACTAGAATAGGAGTAGCGAGCAATTGCATTTCAACATGAAGGGAGATGATGTTCTTCCAGGATGTTGAAATATAGGGAGGGATGCTTAAACCGCTTGGTGTGATTTTCATTTTAAACTCCAAGATTTAATAAATTAATTTATTACTAAACATTATTATACATTAAAAAGCAAAGATTGTCAATAGATTTAGCGCTCGATTCTCGCGTTTGCTAAATTAGTGTCTTAATGTATTGATTGTTAGTATCTTGTGTTAATAGTAAAAAAATGGTTGAGGTTCGAAGGCTTTGTCACTATGCTCAAATTTTTTAGAGACTATTAAAGGAGAGGACCGAGTGGCTAGGAAAACATTTGTCATTGATACCAACGTGTTGCTGCATGACCCCGATGCGATCAGTAAGTTTAAAGAGAGCGATGTTGTTATTCCTTTGATTGTTTTAGAGGAGCTCGACGGGATGAAACGCCTTTCCGATGAGCTGGGAAAGAACGCCCGTCATATGATCCGTTATATCGATGGGCTCAAACTGAGGAAAGATGGAAGCCTGCACGGCGGCATCAAGATAGAAAATGGGATTGTGGTCAGCATTTATCTCGACACAAAGCCCGGGGAGAGAAATGGATTTCCTCTTCCGTTGGACCGGAACACGAACAAGTTTCTTCAGGTCGCTTATAAGATCCAAGAGGGGGGGCAAAAAGTCGTTGTCGTCTCCAAGGATTTTGTAACGCGTGTAAAAGCGGAGTCGATCGGCATCGAGGCGGAAGATTACCTCAGCCTCAAGGTCTCTTACGATAATATCTATAAAGGTTTCCGTAAGATCGAAGTGCCTAAAAAAGATATCGATCTTTTTTATAAGGATGGGTTTTTACCTCTTGAAAAGAGTGATTTTCTTCCCAATGAGTATTGCTTGCTCAACTCTCCGGAGCAGTCTTCGGCGATCTGCAAGTTCAACTATCAGAAAAAGCAGTTGGAGCCGCTGATCAAATTGACGCGCGATGTGTGGGGGATTCATCCTTTGAACGTGGAGCAAAAATGCGCCATGGACTTGCTCCTTCGCGATGATGTCAAGCTGATCACGTTGATGGGCCCGGCAGGGACGGGGAAAACGATTTTGGCCCTGGCGGCAGGGTTGCGCAAAGTGTTCGACGAGGGGACTTATACCCGTATTTTGGTCAGCCGTCCGATCATCCCATTGGGCAAAGATATTGGATATTTGCCGGGGACAAAAGAGGAAAAGCTCTATCATTGGATGCAGCCGATCTATGACAATTTGGAGTTCCTGTGCCAATCGACAAGCGGCGAGGCGAGCGGCATCGAGACGCAAAAGTGGATCATGGAGAGCAAGAAGATCGAAATGGAAGCTGTGACCTACATTCGAGGCCGCTCTTTGCCAAAAATGTATATGATCATCGATGAGGCGCAGAACTTAACCCCTCATGAAGTCAAGACGATTATTTCCCGCGCGGGCAAAGGAACGAAGGTTGTATTGACCGGGGACCCGACGCAGATCGACAATCCTTATTTAGACAAGGATTCAAATGCCTTGACATTCACGGTCAATAAATTTAAAGACTATCCAATCTTCGGCCATGTGTTCCTCGAGCGCACGGAACGCTCTGAGCTCGCAGCGTTGGCCGCGGATGTGCTATAAGGCTGCTATGGAAGAGTCCAAGGAAGGGGAACTATCCGCTGCGGCTCTATTTGAGCTTCTTGAGAAAGGAGAGGATTTTTTTCTCTTTGATGTGCGCAACCAAGAGGAGTTTGAGCGGTGGCGCATTGAAGGGAAGGGCGTTGTCCCAGCGCTGAACATCCCTTATTTTGATCTCATTGAGAAAGGAGGGAAGGAGGATTTTCAGGAATCGATCCGCGCTTGCATTCAGAGCGAGTTGTCTTCCCGTCTTCCCAAAGAGAAAAAAATGCTGGTCGTTTGCGCCAAAGGGGGAACATCGGCCATCGTTGCCGCTGTCCTCAAAACGTTGGGCTATGAGGCGCTCAACTTGTCGGGCGGGATGGAGCAGTGGGGGAATTTTTGTGCGAAAAAACTTGTCGTCAAGACTCCCGATTTTTCCATTTTCCAATTCATCCGCCCTTCTCGAGGCTGTTTGAGCTATGTGATCGTCTCGGGGCAAGAGGCAATTGTCATCGACCCCTTAAGAAATCTTCAGCCCTACGTGGACTTGTTCGAGGAATTGAAGGTAAGCCCTCTGCTCGTTTTGGACACCCATGCGCATGCCGACCATATCAGTGGGGGCAAGGCTTTGGCGGACCGATATAGTGCGTCATATTTTCTTCATCCGTATGACGGGATCCATCCGATGGACCTGCTTCCTGCTAAGTTTTCCTATGAGCCTTCCTGGCCTGATAAGGTCTACTTGCTCGGGAAAGTAAAATTACAGGCACTGCACATTCCAGGGCATACGCTGGGCAACCAAGCGTTTCTTCTGAATGGAAAATACCTGTTCACAGGGGATAGCATTTTTATACGATCGATCGCCAGGCCCGATCTGGGAGGCCAAGCTAGTTCATGGACCGATCTGCACTTTGAATCGCTAAGAAAACTTCTCATGCTGCCTGATGAAACACGTGTGCTTCCCGCTCATTTCAGCACGCTTCAGGAAGCGGATGCCGACCAAGTCTTCAGCGCCTCTCTTGGCGAGCTGAAACAGAGCAATGAGGGATTGGTCATGGCGCAGAAGTCCCTTGCAGAATTCCGCGATTACATTTTAGCCAATTTGCCTAAGTTCCCTAAGGAATACATCGAGATCAAAAGGATCAATATCGGCCTTGTTTCTCCGGATGAGCAGCAAGCAGCCGAGTTGGAGCTGGGAAAAAATATCTGTGCCATGAAAAGGTAAAAAAAGGACCGTTATGGAAGACAAAGTCTTGGATGCCTGCGGGCTTTCCTGTCCAATGCCCCTAGTCAAGGCTAGGCAAGAACTGAATCACTTGCAACCGGGGCAGGTGCTCAAAGTCCTCTCCACCGACCGGGGATCGGTCAAGGATTTCCAAGGGTGGGTCAAAGCTGCGAAAAATGTGGAGCTTCTCAAACAAGAAACACAGATGTTGGATGGGAAAGAGGTCTTTGTTCATTACATTAAGAAGATAGGTTAGGCGATGAGCGGTTCAGTAGAAGAGAGATTGAAAGAGATGGAAAAGCGGCTTGCCGCGCTTGAAGAAAATCAGGCCAAAGACCAGGTGGCCCTTGTCGTTTTTTCCCAGGAGCTCGACCGGGCAATGGCCGCATTTATTATTGCGACCGGAGCTGCAGCGATGGGGCAGAAAGTGACGATGTTCTTTACCTTCTGGGGAGTCAATATCTTAAGAAAGCAGAAGGTCTATGCTAAGAAAGACTGGCTTTCCCAGATGATGACTTTGATGGCCCCGTCAGGAGCCTCCCATCTTCCTTTATCGAATATGAATTTTTGGGGAATTGGGACCAAGTTGATGACCCAAAAGATCAAAGAGAAGAAATTCCAGACGTTAGAGGACCTGATCCAATTGGCCCATGATCTGGGGATTGTTCTTATCGCCTGCGAGATGAGCAGGGACCTGATGCAGATCGGGATGGAGGAGCTTATCCCCGGGTTGGAGTCGGGCGGAGTCGGGGCATTTTTAGGCGAGGCCCTTCAAAGCCGCTTAACACTATTTATCTAGGGAGTTTTTTGCAATTCCTTAGGTCCACTGCCTAGCTGTTCGTAGTTGGGCCACTTTTTCGCTGACCTGTTGGAAGAGGGCCGTAGCTTCTTGTTGTCGTTCCGGCGGCACTCGGTCAGGGTGGTTGCTGCGCGACCATCTTCTAAAGGCTGAGCTAAGCTCTGCTGCGCTGCTGATTTGTTGACAGCCGAACAGACGGCAGAGTTCAGCTTCAATGCTTGTCACTCTGTCACTGCCAGGCCTAAAGAGATTTTCAAATCTAGCTCTTTCTCTTGCTGCTTCTTCTTCCCGTCGTCGTCGTTCTTGCTGCTCAGCTTGTTCTGTTGAGGGAGTAGCCCGAGGAGCTGATGGCTGTTGAGCACCTGGTGTCGAAGCGGATGGGCGAGGAGCCGATGGCTGTTGAGAAGATGAGGCATTTCTTGCTTCTCTAGCTTGTCTTGCTTGTTCCCTTGCTTGTCTTATAGTAGCCCGGACTCTTTCTGTTGAAGCTTCGCGTTCTTGTCTGCATCGTTCTTCTGTTTGTCTTAGCTGTTCTTCAGCTTGTCTTAGCCTTTCGGCGGTCGCTTCTCTTCGCTCTTCAGCTTGTCGGATCCTTTCTTCAACAGATTCCCATGGCTGTCTTACGCGCTCT